>NZ_JBIWLW010000003.1:184103-436696 GCF_044766385.1 Streptomyces sp. NPDC102274
CGGCCCCGCCCTCCGCCCCCCCCCCCCCCCCCGGCCCGCCGCGCCGCCCCCCCCCCCCCCCCCCCCCCCCCCCCCCCCCCCCCCCCCCCCCCCCCCCCCACCACCGGCTTATCCGCTTACGGTCGTCCCGCTGCGAGTCGCCGGATCAACGGCGGCTGCCCACAAGGGAGATCGGGGGTGTGCTCGTGCGGATCGGACTGCTTACGGACGGTGGCTTTCCGTATGCGAAGGGCGAGTCAGTCAGCAAGCGCTGCGGGCTGCCGGCTGCCCTGCGCTCGGAAGCCGCCGTACGGCTGCTGGAGGCCGCCTGCCGTATCCCCGGCGCACGCCGGAGTATGCACACCGCGTCCGTGCCCGATCTCCGCCCCGCCGCGTACGGAGGGTGCGGAGGCTCGGTCACGCTGTCCGGGCTGCTGGCCAAACGCTTCTTCGGGGCCATCCAGAGGCTGACCGCCGAGGTCACCCCGGGCGGGGCGGCCGGCGCGCACGTGGGCCGCGACAACCCCGTCCCTTTGGGGGCGTACGCCGGAGCGGGGGAGCGCGATGTCTGACCGGGACGCGCGAGGCGGCCGAGACGCGCGAGGCGGCCGAGACGCCCGTACGACTCCCGACCGGTCCGGCCCGTCCGGCTGGGGCAGGTGGACGGCCCTCGCGCTGCTGCCCGGCACCGTCTGCGCCCTCACCCTGCTCGGGCTCGACCACACCGGCGGACAGCGGCGCCTCGCGATAGGTCTGGCAGGGGCTCTCGCACTCGCCGGCGCGCTCTTCGCGTGTCTGCGCCGGGGACCGCTGCGCGCCGAAGGCCGTACCCACCCCGCCGCGGGACTCTGGACGTACGGGCTGCTCGCCTATCTGCTGTGCGGCGACGGGCTGCTGACCGCGCTGGTCAGCGGCGGCCCCGACGGAGCGTGGCCCACGTCCCCGGCGCTGCTCGCCGCACCGGCCTTCGCCGTCCTCCCCGCCGCCTGGTGCGTCCACCTCTTCTCCTCGTTCTCCTCGCGGGCCCGGCGCGGGCCCGCCGGGAGCCGCGGACCCGCCGACTTCGCCGCCGTCGCGCGCTCCCTATTGCTCGCGCTCGTCGGGCTCTTCGCCGCCGTCCTGACCTGTCTGTACCTGCTCGCCGCCGCCGTCTTCGGCGAGGACAACGGCGGCGCGCCCGGCGCGCACGGCGCACTTCCCTCCACGCCGGGCGGCGCACTCGTGCCCACCGTCACCGTCGGCACCCTGCTCCTGCTCGCCCGGCTGCTCACGGTCCACGGTTTCCCCGGGGCCGCCGCCACCGGACTCGCCGCCGCCTGTGCCCTGGAGGTCCTGTCCTGCGCGTCCGTACTGGCGGGCCGCCTGCCCGGCTGTGACGCCCTCGCCGTCCCCGTGCGCGCGGTGGCCGAGGCGTGGGGCGCGGCAGCCGTACCCGCCCTCGCCTGCGGAGCCGCCGCGCTCGGACTCCTCGCCCATGCCACCGTCGCCCTCCCGCGGGCGTCGGCACACACCTTGAGGCCTCAGCACCACCTTGTGAAGGAGAAGCCAGAGATGACTCCGCAATCCGCAGCACGGGCCGCAGCAGCGGCCCCCGCACCGGCCCGCCGGCACAGAGGGGCCGCGCGATGAGGGTTCTGCTGCTCGGCGCCAACGGTTTCCTCGGCCGCTTCGTGGCCGACCGGCTGCTCGCCGACCCCGCCGTCCACCTCACCGCGCTCGGCCGGGGCGACGACGCCGACGTACGGTTCGATCTCGCGGGCGGCAGCCCGGGAGCCCTCACCCGCTTCCTGGACGCCGTCCATCCCGGGGTGATCATCAACTGCGCCGGAGCCACCCGTGGCGGCGCGCGCGAGCTGACCCGGCACAACACGGTCGCCGTCGCCACGGTCTGCGAGGCCCTGCGCCGCAGCCGCTGCGGCGCGCGGCTCGTCCAGCTCGGCTGCGCCTCCGAGTACGGCCCGTCCCAGCACGGCTCGTCGACCGCCGAGGACGCCGTACCGCGCCCCGGCGGCCCGTACGGCGTGAGCAAACTCGCCGCGTCCGAGCTGGTGCTGGGGTCCGGGCTCGACGCGATCGTGCTCCGGGTGTTCTCGCCCGTGGGCCCCGGCACCCCCGCGGGCTCCCCGCTCGGCCGGCTCGCGGAGGCGATGCGCCGCGCCATGCAGTCGGGCGACGGTGAGCTGAAGCTCGGCGGCCTGGGTGTGCAGCGTGACTTCGTCGACGTACGCGACGTGGCGCGCGCCGTGCACGCCGCCTCGCTCTCCGCCGCCCAGGGCGTCGTCAACATCGGCACCGGACGCGCGGTGAGGCTGCGGGACGCCGCCGCCGTACTGGCGAGGGTCGCGGGGTACGCGGGCGCCCTGCACGAACTGGACCTGCCCCCCGGGCCGATGCGGGCCGGCCACGCCACCGTCGGCGCCCCCCGGGGCGAATCGGTGCCCGAACTCCTGGGCGCGGGCCCGCTCCCGTACCCCGACGGCTGCGGCAGCTGGCAGCAGGCCGATGTACGGACCGCACGTGACCGGCTCGGCTGGCGGCCCCGGATCAATCTGGAGGAGTCACTCGCCGATATCTGGATGGAGGCGGCGTGCCGTATCTGACCAGAACCGGCGGCCGGCTCTCCGCCACCGAGGAGGGCCGGCTCGGCATCGGCGTTCCCGGGTACGCGCACCCGCTGCTCGCGCCGGTCGAGTGGGCCGAACTGACCCGCCCCGGAACCCCGCTGCACTGGGCCGTCCTCAATGTCGCGGACGGCCCCGGCGACCGGCCCGACCCGCACTGTCTGGCGGCGGCGGGCCGGCTCACCAACGCGGGCTCCAGGGTGCTCGGCCATCTCGACCTGGCGTACGGCGCCCGCCCCGCCGGGGAGCTGGACTCCGACGCGCGGCGGTTCTTCGACTGGTACCGCGTCGACGGCTTCTTTCTCGACCGGTGCCCGGCGGGCCGTGCCGACCTGCCCGCGATGCGGCGGACGACGGCGGCGCTCGGCGCGGTGCTCGACGACGGGTTCCTCGTCCTGGGCCACGGGGTCCATCCGTACCCCGGATACGCGGAGGCCGCCGACCAGTTGGTGACCTTCCGCGGCCGGTGGGCGGATTACCGCTGGTCGCAGGCGGCGGCGTGGACGGCTGACCATCCGCCGGAGCGCTTCGCCCATCTCGTCCACGGGGTGCCGCGCGGTCATCTGGAGGAGGCGATGCGGATCGCCCGCTGGCAGGGCGCGGGCACGATCTTCTTCACCGACCGCACGGACGGCACGGACCGCACCGACCGCACGGACGTGAGTGAGGGCGGCGTCGCCCCGGTCGGCCGCACCAGGGCATTCGAGACGCTGCCCGGCTTCTGGGACGAGATCGTCTCGCGAGTCGGACCAGGTGTCTTGGAATGAGAAGGGCCGTGGCAGTGTTACAGACAGAACAACCGTACTGATTGACCGACCAACCCCCTTGTTGAGGTCCCTGTGTCGCTGCCACCCCTGGTCGAGCCCGCTGCCGAGCTCACCGTCGACGAGGTCCGCAGGTACTCCCGTCACCTGATCATCCCGGACGTCGGGATGGACGGGCAGAAGCGGCTGAAGAACGCGAAGGTGCTGTGTGTGGGTGCCGGTGGCCTCGGCTCCCCGGCTCTGATGTACCTGGCCGCGGCCGGTGTCGGCACGCTCGGCATCGTGGAGTTCGACGAGGTCGACGAGTCGAACCTGCAGCGTCAGATCATCCACAGCCAGGCCGACATCGGCCGGTCCAAGGCCGCGTCCGCACGTGACTCCGTCCTCGGAATCAACCCCTATGTGAATGTGATCCTTCACGAAGAGCGGCTTGAGGCCGAGAACGTGATGGATATCTTCTCGCAGTACGACCTGATCGTGGACGGCACGGACAACTTCGCCACCCGCTATCTGGTCAATGACGCCTGCGTGCTGCTGAACAAGCCGTACGTCTGGGGTTCGATCTACCGCTTCGACGGCCAGGCCAGCGTGTTCTGGTCCGAGCACGGTCCCTGCTACCGCTGCCTCTACCCGGAGCCGCCGCCCCCCGGCATGGTTCCCTCCTGCGCCGAGGGCGGCGTGCTGGGCGTGCTCTGCGCGTCCATCGGCTCCATCCAGGTCACCGAAGCGATCAAGGTGCTCGCGGGCGTCGGCGAGCCGCTGGTCGGCCGGCTGATGATCTACGACGCCCTGGAGATGCAGTACCGCCAGGTCAAGGTCCGCAAGGACCCCGACTGCGCGGTCTGCGGCGAGAACCCCACCGTCACCGAGCTGATCGACTACGAGGCTTTCTGCGGCGTCGTGTCCGAGGAGGCCCAGGAGGCGGCGGCCGGCTCGACGATCACTCCCAAGCAGCTCAAGGAGTGGATCGACGAGAAGGAGAACATCGAGATCATCGACGTGCGCGAGCCGAACGAGTACGAGATCGTCTCGATCCCCGGCGCCAAGCTGATCCCGAAGAACGAGTTCCTGATGGGGACCGCCCTGGAGGCCCTGCCGCAGGACAAGAAGATCGTCCTGCACTGCAAGACGGGTGTCCGCAGTGCGGAAGTCCTCGCGGTGCTGAAGTCCGCGGGCTTCTCGGACGCGGTGCACGTCGGCGGCGGAGTCATCGGCTGGGTCCACCAGATCGAGCCGGAGAAGCCGGTCTACTGAGACCGGAATCGGTCTACTGAGACCCGGCGCATCGATACGAGCGAAGCGAAGGGGCCGACGCGCACACGTCGGCCCCTTCGTCGTGCGTGGGCCCCCTCTACGGGCAGCTGGGGTCCCGCTACGGGCAGCCTACGAGCAGCTGGTCCCGGCGGCCGGGACCGTGCCGTGCAGGAAGTAGTCGTCCACCACACCGGTGATACAGCGATTGCCCGTGGTGTACGCGCCGTGGCCCTCGCCCTCGAAGGTGAGCAGGACCCCGACCCCCTCGCCCAGCTCCTCCACCATCCGCTGCGCACCCTCGTACGGCGTCGCCGGATCGCCCTTGCCGCCGACCACCAGGATCGGTGCCGCGCCCGGCGCCGCCACCTCCGGTGTCTCGTGCTCGCCGGGCACCGGCCAGTCGGCACACCAGCCGGCCAGATCCCAGGCCAGATAGGGGCCGAAGACCGGCGACACCTTCCGGAAGTCCGACAGCAGCCGGGACGTGACCTCCGCCGCGGTGACGCGTCCCTTGGCGTCCGCGCAGGAGATGGCGCGCTGCGAGTGCTGCGCCGTGCCGTAGCGGCCCTGTGCGTCGCGGTCGTTGTACGAGTCGGCCAGCCGCAGCAGCCCGCTGCCGTCACCGCCCTCGGCCGCGTCCAGCGCGTCGGTCAGATACGGCCAGCTGTCCTCGCTGTACAGCGGGCTGATGATGCCGGTGAGCGCGAGGCTCTCGGTGAGTCTGCGCCCCGTACCGGTCGGCAGGGGCTCGCGGTCGAGCCGGTCGAGCAGCCGCACCACCCGCGCGGTGCCCGCCTGCGCGCTGACGCCCCGGCTCTTGTAGTAGTTCTCCAGGGCGCGCTGGAAGCCGAGCGCCTGGTTGCGGGAGTGCCCCACATAGTCGGCCGTCGGATCGACGACCGCGTCCAGGGTGAACCGTCCGACCTTCGCCGGGAACAAGTGGGCGTAGACACCGCCCAGTTCGGTGCCGTACGAGAAGCCCAGATAGTTGAGCGTGTCGTCGCCGAGGACCTGGCGCATCAGATCCATGTCACGGGCCGCGCCGGTAGTGCCGACATGGGGCAGCAGCGGTCCGGAGCGGCGCGCGCAGTCCGCGCCGAAGGCCGCGGAGTCGTCGAGGAAGGTCTTCTGCTCGGCCGCGGTGTCGGGGGTCGTGTCGATACGGAGGGACTTCTCCGTCTGCCGGTCGTTCCGGCACACCACACCGGCGCTCTCCGCCACCCCGCGCGGGTCGAAGCCGACCAGGTCGTACCGGGTTCGGAGCGCGGTGAACGAGTCGGCGACGGCGGGGAGCGTGGCCACGCCCGAGCCGCCGGGGCCGCCGAAGTTGAAGAGGAGGGAGCCGATCCGGCTGGACCTGTCCTTGGTCTCGGAGCGGATCAGGGCGATTCCGATGGTCTCGCCGGAGGGCGCGGTGTAGTCGAGCGGCGCCCGCATCGTGGCGCACTTCCAGTCCGAGCCGGGAGCCTTCGCCGCGCTGCCGCCGGCGGCGCGCGGTGCCTCGCAGCGCTTCCAGTCGAGCCGCTGTCCGGTGAGCGAGGCGGGCAGCGCGGGCACGGCGGCGGAATCCGGTGTGGCACCGGCGGCGGCCGGGGCGGACGCCGGGGCCGAGGAGCGAGCGGCCGCCTTGGCGTCGGGCGGGGGGTCCTCCGTAGCGCTCCCGCACCCGGTGACGGTCAGCAGGAGTGACACCGTGAGCAGGGCGGATATCCGAGTACGGCGAGACATGGCGCAATTCAATCCGGTCCGGCCGGTGAGGACAACCGAGGGCGGACGGACTTCGGACGTGGAGACCGCGCGCATAGGTGGGGGGCCTCTTGGAGACCGCGGGGGCATGGCCACCGGTCCGCGCGTCAGCGGCAGACCGTACCCGCGGCCGGCACCTTTCCGTTCAGCAGATAGCCGTTCACCGCCCCCTGGACACAGGGGTTGCCGCTGTCGTACGAGCCGTGTCCCTGTCCGTGGTACGTGATCTCCGTGCCGACGCCCTTGCCCAGCGCGTTGGCCATCGCCCTGGCGCCCGCGTACGGGGTCGCCGGGTCACCGGTGTTGCCGACGATCAGAATCGGGGCCGAGCCCTTCGCGCTGACATCGGGGGTGGACCACCGCCCCGGCACCGGCCACTTGGTGCAGCTCATGATCCCCCAGCCCAGGAAGTCCCCGAAGACCGGCGACGCCCTGCGGAACTCCGGCAGCTTCGCCTCGGTCTGCGCCACCGTGTAGCGCTCCTTGGAGTCGGCGCAGTTGATGGCCACGTTGGCGGCCTGGAGATTGCTGTACCTGCCGTACTGGTCGCGGCCGTTCATCGAGTCGGAGAGCGCGAGCAGCAGGGCGCCGCTGCCGCCGTCGGCCTCGTCGAGCCCCTGTTCCAGATACGGCCAGAAGTCCTTCGAGTAGAGCGCCTGGGCGATGCCATTGGTGGCCTGTGTCTGGGTCAGTTTGCGGGTCCCGATGCCGGCGATCGGCTGCTTGCCCAGCCGATCGAGCAGCTGGGTGATGAACCCCTCGATCTCCTTCGGGGTGGTGCCGGGCAGTACACAGGCGTCGCCGCGCGCGATGCAGTCCTTCTCGAAGTTGTTCAGGGCGAGCTGGAAGCCCTTCGCCTGGCCGAGCGAGCCCTGTTCGGAGTTCTGGGTCGGGTCGACGACGGCGTCGAAGACCGCCCGGCCGACGGACTTCGGATAGAGATGGGCGTAGACACCGCCCAGTTCGGTGCCGTAGGAGATGCCGAAGTAGTAAAGCTTGCTGTCGCCGAGGACCTGGCGCATCAGCTCCATGTCGCGGGCGGCGTTGGTCGTACCGACATACGGAAGCAGGCTGCCGGAGTTCTTCTCGCAAGCGGCGGCGAAGGTGGCGAGCCCCTTGGTGAAGGTCTTCACCTCGGCCGGGGTGTCGGGGGTGGAGTCCTGGGCGAAGTACGCGTCGAGCTGTCTGTCGTTCTCGCACTTCACGCCGTCGCTGTCGCCGACCCCGCGCGGGTCGAAGCTGACCAGGTCGTAGCGGGCGCGGAGTTTCTCGTAGTCCGGGGCGAAGGACGGCAGCCCGGTGATGCCGGAGCCGCCGGGGCCGCCGAAGTTGAAGATGAGTGAGCCGATGCGCTGCTTCGTGTCGCGGGCCTTGGCCCGGATCAGCGCCAGATCGATCGTGTCGCCGTCCGGCTTGGCGTAGTCGAGCGGCGCCTTCATGAAGGAGCACTCCCACCGGGCGCCGCCGGGCAGCGGCGAGGGGGCCGTACCGCCGCCCTCCGCGACCGACGGGGTCCTGCACGCCCTCCACTCCAGCCGCTGGGTCGCCAGGTCCTTGGGTCTGTCCGCACTCCCGGTGTTCCCGCCGTGGGAGCTGCCCGGCGCGGAGGTCCCGCTGTTGCCGGAGCATCCCGTGGCGGCCAGCAGGGCGGCGGCGGTGACAGCGGCCAGGGCGGGGGCGCGGCGCACGGAGAGAGCGGACGGGGCGGACGGGACGGACAGGGCGGACGGGACGGAGACGGCGGAGACGGGGGAGCGTGACATGGACCCATCGTGCGCCCCGGCGGCATGGGCCGCTCGGGGCCGCGGTCCATGCGGGTGGCGGCGGCCCGGCGGGAACCGCACGCATGTCTCGCAGGTCCTGTCCGGCCGGACAGGACTTAGGCCGTGTCTGACAAATTCCGCCTGGCTCGCGGCGTCTGGCACGCGCGCTCGCCGCGTTGTCGGGCTCGTCCACGTAGCTCCGCTACGAGGACGACCCTCCGCCTTGCGATCGCACGCACCAGACGCCGTGAGCCCCGCCCTCCGGGCGGACGGCGCTATTTATCAGACACGCCCTAGAGAGCTCCCTTACGGGTGAGGTGACTGAAGCTCAGCCAGCCGGGCAGCACCGGCAGCCACAGCGTCAGCAGCCGGTAGAGCAGCACGGCGGGCGCGGCGACCTCCTTCGGCAGTCCGACGGCCAGCAGACCCAGCGTCAGCGCGCCCTCGACCGCGCCCACCCCGCCCGGCGTCGGCGCGGCCGAGCCCAGCGCGTTGCCCGCCAGGAAGACCACCGCGATGCTCGCGTAGCTGAGCTGCTGGTTGCCGTTGTCGAACGCACGGATCGAGGCGTCCAGGCACATCACGAACACACCCGTGAGCAGGAGCATCCCGCCGATGCCGGTGAGCAGCTTCATCGGCCGCTGGAGGACGTCGAGCATGCGGGGCACCACCCCGGCGAACAGGGAGCGCAGCCGCGTCACGAGGAACTTGCGCAGGAACGGGATCGCGGTCACGACCAGCACCAGCACGGCGACCGTCAGCAGACCCGCGATCACCGTCCTGGACGGGGTGAGCGACGTCGACTTCTCCGTGCCGGTGAGGTAGCCGAAGGACAGCAGCAGCAGGATGTGCGCCCCGAGCCCGAAGAGCTGCGAGGCGCCGACGCTGGCGACGGCGAGCCCCGGGCGTACCCCCGCGCGCTGGAGGAAGCGCGTGTTCAGCGCCACACCACCGACCGCTGCGGGCGTGACGATCTTGACGAAGGAGCCGGCGACCTGCGCGACGACCGTACGCCGGAAGGGCACCCGTTCCGGTACGAAGCCCAGCAGGCTCATCGCCGCCGCGACATAGCTGAGCGCCGAGAACGCCACGGCCGCGGCCACCCAGCCCCAGTGCGCCTGACTGATCACCGAGCCGAAGTCCACCTGCGTGATGGTGGTGAGCAGGAAGTACGCGGCGACGGCCCCGGCGATGAAACTGAGCAGCGTACGGGGCTTGATCCGCTCCAGCCGCACCGGTTCGACCGGCGCCTGCGGCCTGATCCGCAGCACCTGCTTGCGCATCTGGGAGAGCAGATCCTCCTCGCGCGCCTCGTCGAGGGCCTCGTCTATGGCCCGCTTCTCCGCCTGCTTCTCCGCGCGCAGGGATCTCCGTACGGCCTTGCGGTCACCGTCCACGGCGGCGGCCTCCGCCACCTTGGCGCGCTTGTTCGCCTCGGACGCCTGGAGCACCGCCTCGCGCTCGCGCTGCGATCGCTCGCGGGCGAGCCGGCGCAGCGTCGCGCGCGTGGAGCGGCTGAGCGCGATCGGCTGGAGGAGCGGCAGGCAGTCGGCGATGGCGTCGGGGCCGAGGACCTCGACCGCCGCGGCCACCGAGCGCTCCGCGCCCACCCGCAGCCCCATCGTGGTGAGCAGCTGGGCGGTGTCCATCCGCAGCACCAGATCGCCCGCCGCGATCTCGCCGCCGCGCAGCTCGGTGAGGATCACCTTGCCGGAGCGGTCCACCAGCAGCGCGTCGCCGGTGAGCCTGCGGTGCGCGATCCGGCGCGACTGGAGGGCCTTGACCTGGCGCCAGGCGCCTCGTACCAGTTCGTCGGTGATCTCCTCGTCCGGCAGTGAGTCCAGGGACCGGCCGCCCAGGTGCTCGTACACGAGCATGACGGCGTCGGGGCCCAGCTCCGAGGTGGCGATCAGCTTGGGGGCGTTGGCCCCGGCGGCGATGGCCGCGTACGCGAGCAGCGCTTCCTGTTCGAGCGCCTGGCGCAGCGAAGGGATGGACCGGCGGGTGGTGATGGAGCGCAGCGTCAGCTGGCGCCAGACCCGGTAGAAGAAGCCCTGGGCCTGCTGTTCGCGGTCGACGACGGTGACATCGAGCGGTGGACCGTCCTCCAGGGTGACCAGATAGCGGCGGCCCCGGTCGCCCTGCTCGGCCGAGTCGGCGGCATCCTCGGCGCGCATCGCGTTGACGGGACGGAAACCGACATGGCGCAGACCCGCCATCAAGGTCTGCCCGGTGGGGCGTACGTTGGGCGAGCCGACCGTGTAGAGCGTGCCGTACGCCACGCTCCAGCCGATCAGTACGGTCAGGATGATCGAGAACGGTGTGGTGTAGCCCGCGACCAGCATCGCGAAGGCGTCGAGCAGCAGCACCACCCACAGCACGACCCGCCAGCGGGGTCTGCGTGCCATCCCGACGGCCGTCATATACGCGATGACGGGCGCCAGATAGCCATGGACGGGGTCGGTGAGCCCGGCGCCCGCCTGGGGCCGGGTCAGCGCGTCCTGGATCGACTCCGGGGCGGCTCTGGCGACCCAGAGGTCGATGGAGAGGGTGACGCCGTGTGCCAGGACGGCGGCGAGCACCCCGTCGGCGATCCGCAGTCCGTCGCGTTTGATCAGCCGTTCGATCGCGAAGGCGACCGGGACGAGCAGCACGGCGATGCTCGACACCAGACCGGCCACCTTGACCATCAGGTCGGGGGCCTGGCCCGTGCCCTTGCTGATGTCCTGTTCCAGACCGGAGGTCGTGCCGTGGGCGAAGGCGGAGAGCCCGAGGACGAGCGCGATGGCCAGGACGCCGATGAGCAGACGCAGCAGATCGGAGGGGCGGTGGACACGGGCAGAGAGCAGCGGCTCGTCGCCGGAGACGCGGTCGGCGCGGGTGGCGCCGGTGTCGCAGGACTCACTGTCGGGACCAAAGCCGGGACCGGTGCTGGTTCTGGTGGTGGTGCCGGTGTCGTCGGCGTCCGGGCGCGACTCACCGCCAGAGGTGGGCGCCGCCGCCGGAGGCCGCACGTCCCGCTCCTCTGTCGAATCCGTCTCTTCTTGATCTCGTATCACCAGTCACCGCCCGGATGATGGTGGCACGAGCAGCCGACAGACGGGGGCATCAGGGTGCATTGCGGGGACCCGGGGCGCACGAGATGCGTCCCTTTGCGTGCGTACGTACATGCGGTGACCGCACGTATACGCTCCGATGCGCGGTCGCGGCCGGGCCGCCGGGACCGGCGGGGCTGTCGGCGGGGTGCGGCAGGATGGGCAGGATGGGGAGCGAGGAGTCCCGGAAGCCGACCGTGCGCGCGCCCGCCGACGTGCCCGCTGACGCGGCGGCCGACGCGGCGGCCGACGAGGCGGATGGAGCGGCCGACAAGGCGGCGCGGCTGCCCGATTACGCGGAGCGCGTGCTGGACGTGGCCGAGCTGATCCCGCCCGGCCGGGTCATGACCTACGGCGATGTCGCGGAGTGGCTCGGTGAGGGCGGACCGCGCCAGGTCGGCCGGGCCATGGCGCTCTACGGCGGCGCCGTGCCGTGGTGGCGCGTGGTCAGGTCGGACGGAGTGCTGCTGGCGGGACACGAGCTGAGCGCGCTGGACCACTACCGCGAGGAGGGCACCCCCCTGCGCGAGGCCGCGCGGAGCGCGGAAGGGCATGTGCCGCGTCTGGACATGAAACGGGCGCGATGGGACGGCGCGGATGCGGGCGAGGGGGCTCACATATGACAGCTTCCGCCATTCGGGCGTTCGACGGGTGGTGCGCCGCCCCCGCGGCTGCCCGTGCCGATGACGGAGCGGAGCGCGTCGCCGGGCCGGTCGTCGCGAGCGGAGCGCAGCGCATGCGTCCCGGCCGCCCGACGGCGTAGCGTCACCGGCACGCGCCACCCGCGCCCCGGCCGGCGCACGGGTCACCGTCAGCGCCCCCGGCACCGTCACCACCAGCACCTTCTCCAGGACCGGCGAACCACGTGAGCTCCTCCTCTTCCACCGGGCGTACCCCGCACCGTCGGGTACGGCAGCGGACCCCGGGCGCGTACCGACTGGTGCGTACCCCGCCGGTCCCGGTGGATCCTCCTTGGCTGGACGCAGCGCAGCGCGGCGTGGTTGACCATGAGACCGGACCGTTGCTTGTGCTGGCCGGCCCCGGCACGGGCAAGACCACGACGCTCGTGGAGTCGGTCGCCGCGCGGGTCGGCCGGGGCGCCGACCCCGAACGGATCCTGGTGCTGACCTTCAGCCGCAAGGCCGCCGTGGAACTGCGCGACCGGATGGCGGTCCGGCTCGGCGGCAGGCGCGGCCCGCAGGCGACCACCTTCCACTCCTTCTGTTACGCCCTGATCCGCGCCCATCAGGAGGCCGAACTCTTCACCGAACCTCTACGGCTGCTCTCCGGTCCCGAGCAGGACGTCGCCGTACGCGATCTCCTCGCGGGCCAGCTCGATCTGGAGCGGGCGGGGCGGGGGCGCGTCCGGTGGCCGGACGAGCTGCGGGCGTGCCTCACCACGCGCGGCTTCGCCGACGAGGTACGGGCCGTGCTCGCCCGCAGCCGGGAACTGGGCCTCGGTCCCGACGCGCTGGCCGTGTTCGCGCGGCGCACCGGCCGTCCCGACTGGTCGGCGGCCGCGGCCTTCCTCGCCGAGTATCTGGACAACCTGGATATGCAAGGGGTGCTCGACTACGCGGAGCTGGTCCACCGGGCGGTGCTGCTCGCGGGCCGCCCGGAGGTCGGGGCGCGGCTGATGGAGCGGTACGACGCGGTGTTCGTCGACGAGTACCAGGACACCGACCCGGCGCAGGTCCGGCTGTTGCGCGCGCTGGCGGGCCGGGGGCGCACGCTGGTCGCCTTCGGCGATCCGGACCAGTCGATCTACGCTTTCCGGGGCGCCGATGTGAACGGCATCCTCGACTTCCCGTACGCCTTTCCCCGGAGGGACGGCCGGCCGGCGCCGGTGGAGGTGCTCACCACCTCCCGGCGCTCCGGAGACCGCCTGCTGACGGCGACCCGGCTGCTGACCCGCCGTATGCCGCTTCCCCGGCTGCCCGCCGAGAAGGTACGGACGCACCGCGAGCCGGCGGCGGTGCGTACGGGCGGCAGGGTCGAGACGTACACGTTCCCGACGCCGTCGACGGAGCTGGACAACATCGCGGACATCCTGCGCCGCGCACATCTGGAGGACGGCGTTCCGTGGCGTGACATGGCGGTGCTGGTGCGCGCGGGCGGCCGTACGATCCCGTCGATCCGGCGCGCCCTGACCTCGGCCGGCGTCCCTCTGGAGATCGACGGAGACGATCTTCCCCTTCGCCATGAACCGGCGGTGGCCCCACTGCTGGCGGCGCTGCGAGCGGTGGCGGAGGCGGCGATCCGCCGTCCGTCGCGGGACGGGGCGGGCGAGGACGGGGCGGGCGCGTACGTACGAGGAGAGGGCACGGCGGCGGCGGAGGAGGAGGCCGTGCCCGATCCACGAGTCGACGGCAGGACCGATCCGGCCTTCGCCGTCGATCCGCGGGTCGGCGCCGGGACCGAGCCCGCCTTCGCCGTCGATCCGCGGGTCGGCGCCGGGACCGAGCCCGCCTTCGCCGTTTCCGCCGTGTCCGCCGCTCCCGTCACCTCCTGGCTCGATGTCGAGACCGCTCTCGCTCTCCTCGCCTCTCCCCTCGGCGGGATGGACGCCGCCGATCTGCGCCGGCTCGGGCGGGCGCTGCGCGATGAGGAACGGGCCGGCGGGAACCGCGTCCCCGCCGCGTCGGACGCGCTGCTCGCGCGGGCGCTCGCCGAGCCCGAGCGGCTGGTGGCGCACGACCCCGCGTACGCCCGAGGCGCACAGCGGCTCGGCGCGCTTCTGCGGAAGGCGCGTGAGCTGCTCGAAGGCGGCGGCACCGCCGAGGAAGCCCTCTGGGAGTTGTGGGACGGCACCTCCTGGCCGGGCCGGCTGGAACGCTCCGCGCTGCGCGGTGGTGCGGGCGGCCGTAACGCCGACCGCGATCTCGACGCCGTATGCGCCCTCTTCGACGCCGCCGCGCGCGCGGAGGAGCGCACCGGCGGCCGGGGCGCGCTGAACTTCCTGGAGGAGCTCGACGCCCAGGACATCGCCGCCGACACGCTCAGCCGCAGGGCCGTACGCCCCGACGCCGTACGGCTGATGACGGCGCACCGCTCGAAGGGGCTCGAATGGCGCCTTGTCGTCGTCGCCGGTGTGCAGGAGGGGCTCTGGCCCGATCTGCGGCGGCGCGGCTCTCTCCTGGAAGCGGACAGGATCGGCCGCGACGGCCTGGCCGAGCCGCTTTCCCCCGGCGCGCTTCTCACGGAGGAGCGCAGGCTGTTCTACGTGGCCGCGACCCGCGCCCGTGACCGGCTGGTCGTGACCGCCGTCAAGGCCCCGGCCGACGACGGCGACCAGCCCTCGCGCTTCCTCACCGAACTGGGCGTGGAGCCCAGGGACATCACCGGCCGCCCCCGCCGCCCGCTCGCCGTCGCTCCGCTCGTCGCCGAACTGCGCGCCACCACCGTCGACCCGGAGGCGTCCGCGGCGCTCCGCGCCGCCGCCGCCCGTCGGCTCGCCCGGCTCGCGGCGCTCAGCGACGAGGACGGCCAGGCGCTCGTCCCGGCCGCGCATCCGCACCGCTGGTGGGGCCTGTACGAGCCGACCCACAGCACGGTCCCGCTGCGCGACCGTGACCAGCCCGTCGCGCTCTCCGGGAGCGCCCTCGACCAACTGGCGAACACCTGCGCGCTCCAGTGGTTCCTGGGACGCGAGGTGAAGGCCGACGCGCCCGCCACGGCCGCCCAGGGGTTCGGCAACGTGGTCCATGTTCTGGCCGACGAGGTCGCTTCCGGCCGTACCCCCGCCGATCTCGATGTCCTGATGGAGCGGCTGGACTCCGTATGGGACGCGCTCGCCTTCGACGCCCCCTGGAAGTCCCAGCAGGAGAAGGCGCAGGCGAGGGTCGCCCTCGAACGGTTCCTGCGCTGGCACGTCATGGACCGCGGCCGTACGCCCGCCGCCACGGAGCACGGATTCGACGTCACCCTCGAAGCGGGCGCGTACGAGGTACGCATCCGGGGCTCCATGGACCGCGTCGAGAAGGACGCGGAGGGCCGCGCCTATGTCGTCGACTTCAAGACCGGGAAGCAGGCCCCGACCAAGGACGAGGTCGCCCACCACCCCCAGCTCGCCGTCTATCAGCTGGCGGTACGCGAGGGTGCGCTGGACGAGATCTTCGACGGCCGCCGCCCGGAGCCGGGCGGCGCGGAACTCGTACAGCTGCGCCAGGCCGCGCCGAAGAAGGAGGGCGGCGAGGAACTCCCCAGGATCCAGGCCCAGGAGCCACTGGCGGGGGAGTGGGTCGGTGAGCTCCTGACCACGGCGGCCGGCCGCGTACTCGACGAACGCTTCACCCCCACGACCGGCCAGCACTGCGGCCACTGCGCGTTCCGCGCGTCGTGCAGCGCGCAGCCGGAGGGGCAGCAGGTCGTGGAGTGAGACATGGGATCGATGGGTGACCCGTATGGGTGATTGTTCGAGGAATCAGCCTATGTGCCAAGCGGTACTCACCAGAGGGTGTGCACAGTTTCGGCATGGATACATTTCCCCTTGTGGAAGCCCGCAACCAGCTTGGGCAGCTTGTAGGCCGGGTGCGGCACGGCCATGTAGAGGAACTGGAAGAACTGCGCCGCCTGAGGGACGAGGCCGACATCGCGGAAGCCGAGGCCCGCAGGGCCGCCCCGACCGGGCCGCCGATTACGCATGATGAGTTCATGGCTCAATTGGATGCCGAAGACGCTCAGGCGGCGGCCTCATGACGTAAATCATGGTGTGGGAGCACCAAGCCACGGCTGAGCTCCGCAGATTTCGTGAGATCGATCAACTGGCCCACCCCAGTGTCAGTGGTGGCCGATAGCCTCCCTGGGGTGTCCGTACATCTCACCGATCCCGAGCAGCTCAAGGAGCTTCTCGGGATCCCCTTCACCCCGGAGCAGACGGCCTGCATCACCGCGCCGCCCGCCCCGCAGGTCATCGTGGCCGGAGCCGGTTCCGGGAAGACGACGGTGATGGCCGCCCGGGTGGTGTGGCTGGTGGGCAGCGGACAGGTCGCCCCCGAGCAGGTCCTCGGGCTGACGTTCACCAACAAGGCGGCGGGCGAGCTCGCCGAGCGGGTGCGCAAGGCGCTCGTACGGGCCGGAGTCACCGACCCCGACGCCATCGACCCCGAGCACCCTCCCGGCGAGCCCAGCATCTCCACCTACCACGCCTTCGCGGGCCGGCTGCTCACCGACCACGGCCTGCGGATCGGTCTGGAGCCGACCGCCCGGCTGCTCGCGGACGCCACCCGCTTCCAGCTCGCCGCGCGGGTGCTGCGGGACGCGCCGGGACCGTATCCGGCTCTGACAAAGACGCTTCCCGCGCTGGTCAGTGATCTGCTCGCGCTCGACGCCGAGCTGGCCGAGCATCTTGTCGGGCCCGCGCGGCTCGGCGCGTACGACACCGACCTGCTGCGCACCCTGGAGGGTGCGCGGCTCAGCAACGCCGAGCTGCGCAAGGTCCCGGAGACCGCCGTCGCCCGTGGTGAACTGCTCGAACTCGTCGGGCGCTACCGCGCCGCCAAGAGCGCCCGCGAGCTCCTCGACTTCGGCGACCAGATCGCCCTTTCCGCCCAACTCGCCACCACCAGACCCGAGGTCGGCGCCCTCCTCCGGGACGAGTTCCGGGTCGTCCTGCTCGACGAGTACCAGGACACGTCGGTCGCGCAGCGGCTCCTGCTCTCCGGGCTCTTCGGCGGCGGCACGGGACACGCGGTCACCGCGGTCGGCGACCCCTGCCAGGCGATCTACGGCTGGCGCGGCGCCTCCGTCGCCAATCTGGACGACTTCCCGGCCCACTTCCCGTACGCGGACGGCCGCCCGGCCGCCCGCTTCTCCCTCAGTGAGAACCGCCGCAGCGGCGGCCGTCTCCTGGACCTCGCCAACGGCCTCGCGGAACCGCTGCGCGCGATGCACGAGGGCGTGGAGGCACTGCGCCCGGCGCCCGGCGCCGAGCGCGACGGCGGGGTGCGCTGCGCGCTGCTGCGTACGCACGCGGAGGAGATCGACTGGCTGGCGGACTCGATCGCCCATCTGGTGCGCACGGGCAAGGAGCCCGCCGAGATCGCCGTGCTGTGCCGTACGGCCGGGGACTTCCCGGAGATCCAGGGCGCCCTGGTGGCCCGCGATGTGCCCGTCGAGGTCGTCGGCCTCTCGGGACTGCTCCATCTCCCCGAGGTGGCCGACCTCGTGGCGATGTGCGAGGTCCTCCAGGACCCCGGCGCCAACGCCTCCCTCGTACGGCTGCTCACCGGACCCCGCTGGCGCATCGGCCCGCGCGATCTGGCGCTGCTCGGCCGCCGGGCCCGGCTGCTGGTCCACCGGGGTACGGGCGCCGACGGGGACGACGACCCCGACGCGCGGCTGGCCGCGGCGGTCGAGGGCACCGACCCCGCCGAGGTGATCTCGCTCGCCGACGCCCTGGACACCTTCCTGGAGTCGGCGGGCGCGCCGGAGGACGGACTGCCCTTCTCCGCCGCCGCCCGGGTCCGGTTCGCCCGGCTCGCCACCGAACTGCGCGAGCTGCGCCGGTCGCTCGCGGACCCTCTGATGGACGTCTTGCACCGCGTCCTGGCCACGACCGGACTGGAGGTCGAGCTCTCCGCCTCCCCGCACGCGCTGGCCGCCCGCCGCCGGGAGACGCTGGGCAACTTCCTCGACATCGCCGCCTCGTTCGCGGCGCTCGACGGCGAGGCCGGGCTGCTGGCCTTCCTGGCGTTCCTGCGTACGGCCGCGCAGTACGAGAAGGGCCTGGACAACGCGCTGCCCGGCGGCGAGAACACGGTGAAGGTCCTCACCGCCCACAAGTCCAAGGGGCTGGAGTGGGATGTCGTCGCCGTGCCGGGGCTGGTCGCCGGACAGTTCCCCAACGGCAAGGCGCGCGAGTCGTGGACGTCCCAGCCGAAGGTCCTCCCGCACGCGCTGCGCGGTGACGCGCCGACCCTGCCGGAGATCACGTCCTGGGACGCGAAGGGCCTCAAGTCCTTCAAAGAGGCCATGAAGACGCACCAGCACACCGAAGAACTGCGCCTCGGCTATGTCACCTTCACCCGTCCGCGCTCGCTGCTGCTCGGCTCGGGCCACTGGTGGGGGCCCACGCAGAAGCGGCCGAGGGGCCCGTCCGATTTCCTGCACGCTCTGTACGACCACTGCGCGGCGGGCTTCGGCGAGATCGAGGCATGGGCGGACGAACCGGAGGAGTCGGAGGACAACCCCGCTCTGCGGACGGAGGGCGTCTCCCACGTCTGGCCGCTTCCGCTGGACGGGCCGTCGCTGACCCGCCGGCGCGTGGCGGCGGACACGGTGCTGACGTATCTGGAGGAGCTGGGGAGCGACGGAGGCGGGCCGGCCGAGTCTGCGGACCCGGCCGATCCGGAGAAGCCGGCCGATCCGGCCGATCCGGAGGAACTGGCCGATGTGGAGGAGCCGTCCGATCCGAACGAGCCTGCCCATCCGCATGTGCGGGCCGGCCTGGACGAACCCGACGATCCGTTCGACGGCGAGTCGCCGGACGAGGACCCCTTCGACGTCGACCTGTCCGGCGCGGATCTGTCCGACTGGGACTCCTGGACGACCGCCCCCGGCGCCGACGCCCCCGATGCCGACGCCTCCGGTGCCGACGCCCCCGGCGCCGACGCCCCCGATGCCGACGCCCCCGGCGCCCACTCCGCGGCCGCCGTCCCCGCTCCCCGGCAGGCCGGGGAGGCACCCGCCGACCACCCCCGCCTCACCCCCGAAGAGAGCCGCACCCTCGCCTCCTGGGACCGCGATCTCGACGCCCTCGCCGGTGAGCTGCGCCGCGCCCGCGCCACCGTCCGCGACGTCCCCGTACCACCGTCGCTCTCCGCCACCCAACTGCTGCGGCTCGCCGCCGACCCCGACGGCTTCGCCCATGAGCTGGCCCGGCCCATGCCGCGTCCGCCACGGCCCGCCGCCCGCAGGGGCACGCGGTTCCATGCCTGGGTGGAGTCGCGGTTCGAGGAGCTGCCGCTCCCGATGCTCGGCCCCGACGAGCTGCCCGGCGGCGAGGACGACGAGCCGGAGATCGCGGACGAACGCGATCTGGCCGCGCTCAAGGAGGCGTTCGAGCTGACGCCGTACGCCCGGCGCACGCCGTACCGCGTGGAGGTACCGTTTCAGCTCACCCTCGCGGGCCGCGTGATCCGGGGCCGTATCGACGCCGTCTACCGCCATGCCCATGCCGACCCCGCGACCGGCGCGGAGACCTTCACGTACGAGATCGTCGACTGGAAGACCGGCCGTGCCGGGACGGCGGACCCCCTTCAGCTCGCTGTCTACCGGCTGGCCTGGGCCGAGCAGCACGGCCTCCCGCCGGCCGCGGTCACGGCCACCTTCCTGTATGTGAGGACCGGGGAGGTCGTCCGTCCCGGCCGTCTTCCCGGCCGCCCGGAGCTGGAGCGGCTCCTCACCGAAGCCCCGGACGGCCCGGAGGAGACCGCCCAGGATGGCCAGGACGGGGCCGCTCCGGAAGGCACGCACGGGACCCGGGACACACTCACGGACGAGCGATCCTCACAACCGGCAGACGGGACCGCCCTCTGAGCCCGTTAGGCTCGTAATCATGAGCGACACCCCGGACAGCGTCGTCCGTACGTACATCCAGACCCACCGCACCGCCTTCCTCGCCGACCTCGCCGACTGGCTGCGCATCCCCTCCGTGTCCGCCGACCCCGACCACGACGCTGACGTGCGGCGCAGTGCCGACTGGCTCGCCGCGAAGCTCAAGGAGACCGGGTTTCCGGTCACCGAGATCTGGGACACCCCGGGCGCCCCCGCCGTCTTCGCGGAATGGCCCTCCGAAGACCCGGACGCCCCGACCGTGCTGGTCTACGGTCACCACGATGTCCAGCCCGCCGCCCCCGAGGACGGCTGGCACACCGACCCCTTCGAGCCGGTCGTCCAGGACGGCCGTATGTACGCGCGCGGCGCCGCCGACGACAAGGGGCAGGTGTTCTTCCACACACTCGGCGTACGGGCGCATCTCGCCGCCACCGGCCGCACGACACCCGCCGTCCACCTCAAGCTCCTCGTCGAGGGCGAGGAGGAATCGGGCTCCCCGCACTTCCGCGCGCTGGCCGAGGAGCGGGCCGGCCGCCTCGCCGCCGATGTCGTGATCGTCTCGGATACGGGCATGTGGTCTGCGGACACCCCGACCGTCTGCACCGGTATGCGCGGGCTCGCCGACTGCCGGATCGAGCTGTACGGCCCCGACCAGGACATCCACTCCGGCTCCTTCGGCGGAGCCGTCCCGAACCCGGCCACCGTCGCCGCCCGTCTCGTCGCGGCCCTGCACGACGAACACGAACGCGTCACGGTCCCCGGCTTCTACGACGGTGTGGCCGAACTCACCGAGGCCGAGCGCGCCCTGATCGCGGAGCTGCCCTTCGACGAGAAGGAGTGGCTGCGCACGGCGAAGTCGCACGGCACCCTCGGCGAGGCGGGCTTCTCCACCCTGGAACGCGTCTGGGCCCGCCCGACCGCCGAGGTCAACGGCATCGGCGGGGGCTACCAGGGCCCGGGAGGCAAGACGATCATCCCGTCCTCCGCCCATCTGAAGCTCTCGTTCAGGCTGGTCGCGGGTCAGGACCCGGACCGTATCGAGCGGTCCGTACGCGACTGGGCCGAGGCCAGGATCCCGGCCGGTATCCGGATCAAGATCAGCTTCGGCGCGGCCACGCGTCCCTGTCTGACCCCGCTGGACCATCCCGCGCTCCAGTCGGTCGTACGGGCCATGGGCCGCGCCTTCGGGCAGAAGATCCGCTTCACCCGGGAGGGCGGTTCAGGACCGGCCGCCGACCTCCAGGACGTGCTCGGCGCCCCCGTGCTGTTCCTGGGCATCTCCGTACCGTCCGACGGCTGGCACGCGCCGAACGAGAAGGTCGAACTCGACCTGCTCCTCAAAGGTGTGGAGACCACGGCCCACCTCTGGAGCGAGCTGGCTGCCCCCGCGCCGGGGACAGGACCCGCGCGTTGAACGCCCCGCCCTGTCCCGCCGCATACTCCGCTGACCAGAAACCAATCCACCCGGGGGAGTTGGAAGTACCTGTGAGCACCATCAGCAGTGACGCCACCGCACACCGACCCATCGGCCTCACCGCCCCCAGCGGTATCGACCGCGCGGCGCACCACCGCCTCGACGAGGCATGGCTGGCGGCTGCCTGGAGCCATCCGACGACCCGCGTCTTCGTGGTCTCGGGCGGCCAGGTGCTGATCGACGACACCCCTGACGGGCGTACCGAACTGGTCATGACCCCGGCCTTCGAGGCGCCGCTCACCGAGACGCACCGCTACTTCCTCGGTACGGACGAGGACGGAGTGCGCTATTTCGCGCTCCAGAAGGACTCGCTCCCGGGACGGATGGACCAGTCGGCGCGGCCCGCGGGGCTGCGCGAGGCCGGGATGCTGCTCTCCGCGCGCGACGCGGGCCTGATGGTGCACGCGGTGGCGCTGGAGAACTGGCAGCGGCTGCACCGCTTCTGCTCCCGCTGCGGCGAGCGCACCGTGATCGCGGCGGTCGGCCATATCCGCCGCTGCCAGGCCTGTGGCGCCGAGCACTACCCGCGTACCGACCCCGCGGTGATCATGCTCGTCACCGACGAGGACGACCGCGCGCTGCTGGGCCGCCAGGTCCACTGGCCCGAGGGGCGGTTCTCCACGCTGGCGGGCTTCGTGGAGCCCGGCGAGTCGATCGAGACATCCGTGGCCCGCGAGGTCTTCGAGGAGGCGGGCGTCACCGTGGGCGAGGTCGAGTACATCGCCAGCCAGCCGTGGCCGTTCCCGTCGAGCCTGATGCTGGGCTTCATGGCCCGCGCCACGTCCTCGGACATCACGGTGGACGGCGAGGAGATCGAGGAGGCGCGCTGGTTCTCTCGGGAGGATCTGCGGACGGCGATCGAGACGGGCGAGATCCTTCCCCCGGCCGGCATCTCCATCGCCGCGCGCCTGGTGGAGCTCTGGTACGGCAAGCCCCTGCCGAAGCCGCTGCCCTGATCACCGGCCGGAGTCCGATCAACCGCCGGAGTCCGAGCACCGCCTGTCTGTACGGCACACGACAGAGCCCCCGCGGACAGCGGTCCGGCGGGGGCTCTGTCGTGCGATGGCCGCGTCGTCAGACGCCGACCTTCTGCTTGACCTGGGCCAGCGAAGGGTTCGTCAGCGTGGAGCCGTCGGGGAACAGCACTGTCGGTACCGTCTGGTTGCCGCCGTTCGCCTTCTCGACAAAGGCCGCCGACTCCGGGTCCTGCTCGATGTTGATCTCGGTGTACGCGATGCCCTCACGGTCCATCTGGCCCTTGAGCCGACGGCAGTATCCGCACCACGTGGTGCTGTACATCGTCACAGTGCCCGGCATGTCTCTCGGCTCCTCTGCCTCGTCGAAATCTCGGACATCTCGCTGAATGCGTCGCCCGCAGTCTGTCGAACGCGCGTAACCCGGCCACCATTCCCCAGGGCGCACGGCCATCCACAGGACCGGTCGTACGAACGCATCGGTACGACCGGTGCGGCACCCCTGTGGACAACCGCCGCACCTGTCCCGGGAGACCTGGCAGCATGGCGGGGTGACAGCAGCAACGCACTCCCCACTGTTCCCGCGGGAATCCGACGTCGGCCAGATCGTGCCCCCGCCGCGCGACGCCGACGCGGTGCTCGACGCGCTCGACCCCGAGCAGCGCGAGGTGGCGACGGCCCTGCACGGTCCGGTGTGCGTGCTGGCCGGGGCCGGCACGGGCAAGACGCGCGCGATCACCCACCGGATCGCGTACGGCGTGCGCGCGGGCATCCTCCAGCCCGGCAGCGTGCTGGCCGTCACGTTCACCAACCGCGCCGCGGGCGAGATGCGCGGGCGGCTGCGCCAGCTCGGCGCGGGCGGGGTGCAGGCGCGTACGTTCCACTCCGCGGCGCTGCGCCAGCTCCAGTTCTTCTGGCCCAAGGCGGTCGGCGGGGAGCTGCCCCGGCTGCTGGACCGCAAGGTGCAGTTGGTCGCCGAGTCCTCGGCCCGCTGCCGGATCAGGCTCGACCGCAATGAACTGCGCGATGTCACCGCCGAGATCGAGTGGGCCAAGGTCACCCAGACCGTGCCGGCCGACTATCCGGCGGCCGTCGCCAAGTCCTCCCGCGAAGCTCCGCGTGACGCTGCGGAGATCGGCCAGATCTACGGGATGTACGAGCAGCTGAAGCGCGAGCGCTCGGTGATCGACTTCGAGGACGTCCTGCTGCTCACGGTCGGCATCCTCCAGGACCGCCATGACATCGCCGACCAGATCCGCCGTCAGTACCAGCACTTCGTGGTGGACGAGTACCAGGACGTCAGCCCGCTCCAGCAGCGGTTGCTCGACCTGTGGTTGGGGGACCGGGAAAGCCTCTGTGTGGTCGGTGACGCGAGCCAGACCATCTACTCCTTCACCGGCGCCACCCCCGACCATCTGCTGAACTTCCGCACCCGGCATCCGGGCGCCACGGTCGTGAAGCTGGTCCGTGACTACCGCTCCACCCCGCAGGTGGTCCACCTCGCCAACGGCCTGCTCAACCAGGCGCGCGGCCGGGCCGCCGAGCACCGTCTCGAACTGATCTCGCAGCGCGAGCCCGGCCCCGAGCCGGTCCGCGCGGAGTACGCGGACGAGCCCGCCGAGGCCGAGGGCACCGCCCGCCGTATCCGCGATCTGATCGCCGCGGGCGTGCCGGCCGGCGAGATCGCCGTGCTCTACCGGATCAACGCCCAGTCGGAGGTCTACGAACAGGCTCTCACCGACGCGGGCGTGCCCTACCAGCTGCGCGGCGCCGAGCGGTTCTTCGAGCGCCAGGAAGTACGGGAAGCGGGCGCTGCGCTGCGTGGTGCGGCCCGCTTCGGGGGCAATGACTCCCTGCTCGACGATGTGGTCGAGCTGCCGTCACAGGTGCGGGCGGTGCTCTCCACGAAGGGCTGGACCACCGAACCCCCGGCGGGCTCGGGCGCCGTCCGTGACCGCTGGGAGTCGCTGGCCGCCCTCGTCCGGCTCGCGGAGGACTTCGTACGGGCCAAGCCGTCGGCGACGCTCGCCGATCTGGTGGCCGAGCTGGACGAGCGCGCCGCCGCGCAGCACGCGCCGACGGTGCAGGGCGTCACGCTCGCCTCGCTGCACGCCGCGAAGGGCCTGGAGTGGGACGCCGTGTTCCTGGTCGGTCTCACCGAGGGCATGATGCCGATCACCTACGCCAAGACCGACGAGCAGATCGAGGAGGAGCGCAGGCTGCTCTATGTCGGTGTCACCCGGGCACGGTCGCATCTCTCCCTCTCCTGGGCGCTCTCCCGCTCTCCCGGCGGCCGGGCCTCCCGGCGGGCCACCCGCTTTCTCAACGGGCTGCGTCCGGGGTCCGTGGCCCCGGGTGCCCGGGGCGCGGGAGCGGGAGCGGGCGGTCCCGTGGAGCGCGCGGGCGCGGCCCGGCGCAAGCGGCGCGGCCCGGTGCTGTGCCGGGTGTGCGGCAAGACGCTGACGGACGCCGGCGAGATGAAGCTGATGCGCTGCGAGGACTGTCCCTCGGACATGGACGAGGCGCTCTACGAGCGGCTGCGTGACTGGCGCGCCGACCAGGCACAGCTGCTGAGCCAGCCCGCCTACTGCGTGTTCACCGACAAGACGCTGATGGCCATCGCCGAGGCTGTGCCCGGGAGCCCGGGTGAGCTGGCCGGGATCGCCGGTGTCGGCGGCCGCAAGCTGGACCGGTTCGGAGCCGATGTACTGGCCATCTGCGCAGGTGAAGAGCGCGCGGAAGCCGATCGGGACAGCTGAGGCAAACTCGGCCCAAAAATAGTTTGCGCCCGCCCCGGGAATCCCCATAGGTTCTTAACCACGGAAACAACGGCTTCTCCGAAGCCCCGTTACCGTGCTCTACTTGTCCACATACGTGTGACGGGCCTTCGGGCCGGTCCTTGAGACGCCGAGAGGAGGCGATTCCAGTGATCAGCATCAACGCAAGCTTCATCAGCACCGCCAAAATGACCGATCTCTCGGTCGTCTCCGTCTGCCCGCTCGGCATCTCCCGTTCCGAGCTCATCGCCAGTGGTCTGTCCGGCGCCTCCGCCGTCCGTCCCGCAGGTCTGTCGGCCCTTCCTGTCCGGAAGTGCGCCGGCAATGTCCTGGAGCGCAATGAGCGACCGAGCGGGGCACTGGAAGCAGGAGTAGCAGCGGCAGAGGCCAAGGCCTATGCCTTTGCGGCGACCGGTGCCGAAACGAAGAAGCAGACGCAGCACCACATGATGTGGGCCTTCCGTGGGCTCGAACCCTGGAGTGATCCAGCCTGATCCACCATCAGGCCGGCGCCTTCAGGGCCGCGGAACCCCACCCGGGATCCGCGGCCCTTCTGTTTGTCCCGAACGGGAGAGACAGAGCGAAGGGGCCTCGGGACACGCACCACCCGGTACCAGCCGACACCCGGCCAACAGGCCGGACCGACCAGACGAGGAACGACACCCCGTGCAACTCGAAGCGCACGCCCCGTCCGTACCGCCTTCCGAATCGATCACCCCGCCCGGCCCCACGGAGGACTCCACCTTGACCCCGCTCACCGCGCTCACCGCGCTCGACGACGCCATCGAGAACCTCGGCGTGCCCGTTCCGTGCCGTGCCTACGACCCGGAGGTCTTCTTCGCCGAGTCCCCGGCCGATGTCGAGTACGCCAAGGCGCTCTGTCGCACCTGCCCGCTGATCGAGGCCTGCCTCGCCGGCGCCAAGGAGCGGCGCGAGCCGTGGGGTGTCTGGGGTGGGGAACTCTTCGTCCAGGGCGTCGTGGTTGCCCGCAAGCGGCCTCGTGGCCGTCCGCGCAAGAACCCGGTTTCGGCATGAACGTCTCCGGAACCATCGACCGCCCCCTCACGCACGATCCCCAGAAGCAGGCTCCGATGACCTCTTCCCCGAGCGAGCCGTGCGGCTCCGCCACCCCAGTCGTCACCACCATGGGCGCGAACGACTCGCGTCAGAACAGGACCCGCGAGATGCAACTCATTCCAGAAGCCCTGGCACGCGCGCATATGAACGAGCGCATGCGGGAAGCCGACGCGGAACGCCGGGCCGTGCGCCTGGTCGCCGCTCGGCGGATGCAGCGCCGCGCCGAGCGCGTATCGATGCGCGCCCGCCGCGCGCTCGCCATGGCCGTCATGCAGTAGGCGACACCTTCAGACAGCGCCAGTAGCTGTCACTGCGCGGGGGCCGGTCCCGACGGACCGGCCCCCGCGCCGCGTTGTTTTCCACCCGGACCCGGTGGGGCTGTCGTCGCCACGTGCGGTGACTGCTCACGCGTCCACATCAGAGCGGTCGAGGGCAGGCTCGGCTCCGACCGGTGGTGACAGCACCTCGTCCTCGTCGCCAGGCTCCGGCACGAACCCGGGCAGCCATGCCTCCAGCTCGCCCCGGAGCCGTACCGTCGCGCTCAGCTGGCAGAGCACTCCGATGGTGCTCAGCGTCACGCGGTGGATCAGCAGATACGACGGCGGCAGATTCAGCTGCTTGCCCAACTGGTTGGCGGGGGAGCGCGGGTCAGCGATCCGTGCCGCCTGGGCGCGCATCCAGCCGCGGGTGAAGGTGAACTCCTCCACCACCGCCGGTTCGATGATCGGCAGCAGATACTCCAGCACCCCGTCCGGGTCGAGATCGACGGAATCCTTGACGAACCCCTCGTCCCGCAGCAGGTCGTACACCGCCTGGGCGTCGCCCTCCAGTGCCATCCTCAGCGCCTCACCGATCGTGTCGGGCAGCCCACCAGGCAGCCGGTCCACCGTGCCGAAGTCCAGCACGCCGAGCCGCAGTTCACCGTCCGGGCCGTCGTCCCCCTCCCCGGCGTCCGCCGCGGGCAGCAGCCGGAAGTTCCCCGGGTGCGGATCCGCGTGCAGCAGGCCCGTACGCGCGGGGCCCGAGAAGAGGAACCGCGCCAGCAACTGCCCGGCCCGGTCGCGCTCCTCGGGCGTGCCGTCGGAGATCACCTCCGCCAGCGGTTTCCCGTCGATCCACTCCGTGACCAGCACCTGATCGCCCTGGTGCACCACATCGGGCACCACCACATCCGGATCGTCGGCGAACTCCGCGGCGTGCTCCCGCTGTGCCTCGGCCTCCAGGGCGTAGTCCAGCTCCTCGGACACCCGGTCGCGCAACTCGTTGATCAGCGGCTTGATGTCCATCCCCGGGACGAGCGGCCCCAGCAGCCTGGCGAACCGGCTCAGCTGGGTCAGATCCGACAGCAGCGCCTCACCCGCCCCCGGATACTGCACCTTGACCGCGACCTCGCGTCCGTCGTGCCACACCGCCCGGTGCACCTGGCCGATCGAGGCGGCGGCCGACGGCTTGTCCTCGAACTCCAGGAACAGCTCGCGCCACTCCTCGCCCAGCCGCTCCGCCAGCACCGCGTGCACCGTACGGGTGGGCATGGGCGGCGCCGCTTCCTGGAGCTTGGTGAGCGCCGCCCGGTAGGGCCCCGCGATCTCCTCCGGCAGCGCGGACTCGAAGACGGACAGCGCCTGCCCGAACTTCATCGCTCCGCCCTTCAGCTCCCCGAGCACCTTGAAGAGCTGGTCGGCCGTGCGCTGTTGCAGCTCCCGCGCGACGATCTCCGCGGACTTCCCGCCGATCCGCTTGCCGAGCCCCCATGTGGCCCGGCCCGCGAAGCCCAGCGGCAGTGTGGCCAGCTTCGCGGTACGGGTGACCGCCTTCCGGGGAAGATCAGACATTGAGCCCCTCCTAGTCCCAGACAGCCATGTCGCGTACGGCGGTTATCCCGCCATTGTGTCGTGCGACGCCGCCGTCCCGGCCATGCGCTCCCCCTCTCTTCGGCCCGCCGCCCCGCAGGGACACTCCGGATGCGGTGCGATCCGTTCCGACCGCCAGTCGAGCAGCGGCAGTGACGCCTCCCACCGCGCACCCGTACTGGCCGGCAGCTCCCCGTCCAGGAACGACAGGGCATGGGCCGCCGCCAGACCCGCCACCGCGGTGGCCAGCCCCAGGTCACAGGCCGGTACGGCGTCGGCACCGCGCCCGGAGCGCCACTGCGCCAGCATCCTCGGCCATCCCGGATCGCGGTCCGCGCGCTCCCCGGCGATACACCC
This sequence comes from Streptomyces sp. NPDC102274, assembly GCF_044766385.1. Taxonomy (NCBI): domain Bacteria; kingdom Bacillati; phylum Actinomycetota; class Actinomycetes; order Kitasatosporales; family Streptomycetaceae; genus Streptomyces; species Streptomyces sp. NPDC102274. The sequence goes on from NZ_JBIWLW010000003.1 coordinate 212,391, forward strand.
CGCGCAGGCCGTGCCGCCCGGCAACACCAGCGGTCCGACCACGCCCGTGGCCTCGATCACTCCCGTATAGAGATGGGGAGTTCCGGTGGAGATCCAGGGCTCGGCAGGCGCCGGATCGGGGGCGAAGGCCGCGAGCCCGTCCCGCGGGGCGACGATCACCAGCGAGAGACCCGGCTCGCCCTCGCCGCCCGACTCCGCGAACTCCGCCGCCCGTGGCGCGCGTCCGGGCGCGGACTTCCGTACCAACTGCCGGGCCGCCGTGTCCCGGCGGTCACCCACCGACCGCGTCGGCAGTCCGCCGGGTGACACATCCCACACCTGGGCGCACCCGCTGTCCAGCACATCGACCCGCCCGACCCCGGAGGCCGAAAGCACCGCCGCGACCGCCGCCCCCACCCGTCCCGCGCCACGGACCTGGACCCGCGTCGTGCGGCGCGCCGCCAGCCGTCGCACGCCCGCCCCCGGCTCCGGATGGACGACGGAGAGCGATGCCAGATCGGGCCGCATCCGGTCGAGCACCGCCGTCCGTTTCCGCAACGCGTCGGCCGCGCCGCCGCCCGCGTCCGGATCGTCGATCAGCCCCGCCCTGGTCAGCCGTGTCACCAGCGAATCGGCCAGGCCGTCCGGCAGCCCCATCGCGCGGGCCTCCTCCCGCAGCAGCGGCAACCCGCGCGTCCCGTCCAGCAGCTCCAGAAAGCTGCCCGTGGCCGTATCGACCGGACCCACCAGCACCGCGTGCGCGGGGGTGATCCCGAACTGCACGGTCTGCCGCTCCCGCCACGCGCGACGCAGCGCGGGCTTCACCGTCGGATGCATATCGGCCTCCCCATTTGTCTTCTCTCGTCTTGTGCTCTGTTCTCGTCTTGTGCTCTGTGATCACTCCGGAATGTCCCGGGCCCCCGGATTCGTGTTCTCAGAATGCAAGACAGCTCTCGACGGTGCGGAAAGTTATCCACAGCGGGCGTCATTAGTCGTTCAAATCCTGCCGTGCAGGAAGTGGATCAAGGGAGAACCCTCGCGGAGGCGGGACTTCCTCCACACACAGCGGGTAACGTCGTGGCGTGTCCGCCGATCCTTCCCCTCGCCTGGCGGGGGAGACCCCATCGCGCAGCGCCGGAAGTGACGAGCGGCGCGTGCCGGGCCGCCCGCCCCGCGGCCCGGGGACCAGCGCTGTCGAGGTCCGCAGAAGCACCCGCCGCAGCAGAACGGTCTCGGCATACCGCGAGGGCGACCGGACCATCGTGCTCATCCCGGCCCGGATGTCGGAGGCGGAGGAGCGGCGCTGGGTGACGGTGATGCTCGACAAACTCGCCGCGCAGGAGAGCAAGCGCGTCCTCGGCGACAGCGAGCTGACGGCACGGGCCGAGCGGTTGTCGAACCAGTACCTCGGCGGACGGGCCAGGCCCGCGTCGGTCAGATGGGTCACCAACCAGAACACCCGCTGGGGTTCCTGCACCCCCGCCGAGGGCAGCATCCGGCTGTCGCACCGGCTCCAGGGCATGCCGGAGTACGTCGTCGACTACGTACTCGTCCACGAGCTGGCCCATCTGCTCGTGCCGGGACACGGCACGCGCTTCTGGCGCCTGCTGGAGGCGTATTCCCGTACCGAGCGGGCCAGGGGCTATCTCGAAGGCGTGGTCGCGGCGGAGCGGCTGCCCTTTCTGCCCGTCGCGCGGGGGGAATGACGGCCGCCGGCCGCCGGGACTTCTGTCCATTCGGCGATCCTGTACCGAGTGTGTACCGGCTGGGCCGATTGTCAGCCTCAGCCGTTAGCCTGACGCGACGCAATCACCATCCGGATGGGGGACGGTCGTTACGCATGGCCAGGGAATTCCAGCGCGGCCACAAGGCCAAGATCAGTGATCTCACGGCGGGGACCGATCTGTACGTAGGTGTGCAGATCGCCGGCCCCGGGCTGAGCTTCGACATCAGCTGCTTCGGCCTCGACGCCAACGAGCAGCTCTCGGACGACCGTTACTTCATCTTCTTCAATCAGCCGAAGTCCCCTGAAGAATCCCTTCAGTTGCTGGGCGCGCAGGCGGGCGACACCGAGTCGTTCCGGGTGACCCTGGACCGTATTCCGGCGAATATCCACAAGCTCTCGTTCACCGCCACCCTTGACGGTGCCGGACAGATGTCCCAGGTCGGCCCCGGATACATCCGTATCGTCGCGGGCGGCGAGGAAGTTGTCCGATACGCCTTCACCGGCTCGGAGTTCACCACCGAGCGCGCTGTGATGCTCGGTGACTTCTACCTCAAGGACGTATGGCGGTTCGCCGCCGTCGGCCAGGGTTTCGACGGCGGTCTCGACGCGCTGCTGAAGAACTTCGGCGGCGAGGTCGCCGAGGAGGAACCGGCCGTGCCGGAGCCGATCGCCGGCGGCGCCCCGCCCGCCTTCGCCCCGCCCGCGCAGAGCACCCCGCCGCCCGCGTTCGGCGCTCCGGCCGGACCGCCTGCCCAGGCGCCCGCTCCCGCGCCTGCTCCGGCGCCCGCGCCCGCCCCGGTGCCGCGGCCCGTGCACACGGCGCCGACCATCGTGGCGCCGATGACCCCGCCGGGCGGTACGGTCCATCCGCCGGCGCCCGCGCCGTCTCCGTACGGCCAACCCACGCAGGCGCCCGCGCCCTACGGCCGGTCCGAGCCCGCCCCGTACGGTCAGCCGGCGCCCGCGCCCGCCGCCCCGTTCGGACAGCCGGCCCCGACGCCCTACGGTCAGCCCGCTCCCGCGCCCTACGGTCAGCAGCCGCCGGGACCGCCCCAGGGCGTCCCCCAAGGTGTCCCGCAGGGCGTGCCGCGCGGCGGCGCCGGTCTCCAGGCGGCCCTTCAGCCGTACAGGGAACTGCCCACGGGCCAGCGCTGGACCTCGCAGAACGGCCAGCTGATGCGCGTCGACCTCGGCGAGGGCGGCAGTCCGGTCCTCGCCCGGCAGGGCAGCATGGTGATGTACCAGGGCAAGGTCGACTTCGGCTACAAGGGCGCCGGTTTCGCCGGCCGTATCGTCGGCAACGCCACCGGCCAGGAGATGCAGCTGATGCGCTGCACGGGCAAGGGACAGGTCTTCCTCGCCGAGGAGGGCGCACATCTGCACCCCGTCGAGCTCCAGGGCGACGGCATCTGTGTCTCCGCCGAGAACGTCCTCGCCTTCGACGAGAGCCTCCAGTACGAGGTCCGCCGTATCGAGGGCCACGGCATTCCCGGCGGCGCGCTGTTCACCATGCTGTTCCAGGGCACGGGCACCGTGGTCGTCAAGACCCATGGCACCCCGGTGGTCCTGCCCGTCACGCCCACCACCTTCGCCGACTGCAATGCCGTCGTCGCCTGGTCGGCCGCGTCCCAGGTGATCATCTCCAGCCAGGTCAGGCTGCGCCGCAACGCGTACCCCGGCCACAGCGGGGAGACCGTGAACCTCCAGTTCCGGGGAGCCCCCGGCAACTTCATCGTCGTCCAGCCGTACGAGGTCTGAGGGAGCCCGGACAATGAACCAGCAGCTCGCGGGCTATGCCCCCACCCCCGTCGCGGCCCGGATGGAGAACCACGGCCGCGCCATGCTCAAGGTCGCGATGGCCTCGGGCCAGGACCTGTTCGCGCGCACCGGCTCGATGGTCGCCTACGAGGGCTTCATCCAGTACGAGCCGAACCCGCCCGCCATCCGCCGGGTCGCCTCCCAGTGGGTGACCGGCGAGGGCACGCCCCTGATGAAGTGCGCGGGTGACGGTCTGCTCTATCTCGCCGACTACGGCGCGGACGTCGTCGTCATCAACCTCGACAACGACGCGCTCTCGGTCAACGGCACCAATCTGCTCGCCTTCGACGCGCACCTCCAGTGGGGCGTCGAGCGCGTCAAGGGGCTGGCCAAGTTCGCCGGCCAGGGGCTGTGGAACGTACAGATCTCCGGGACCGGCTGGGTCGCCCTGACCTCACGCGGCACCCCGATCGTCGTCGACTGCGGCCGCGGCGAGGACGAGACCTATGTGGACCCGGACGCTCTCGTCGCCTGGTCGCCGGCCCTGAAGGTGAAGGGCAAACGCAGCTTCAAGGCATCGGCGCTGATCGGGCGCGGCAGCGGGGAGGCCTACCAGATGGCCTTCTCCGGCTCGGGAATCGTGGTCGTACAGCCCAGCGAGGACAGCACCGACCGCCTGCGGGTCCAGGGCTGAGGGGGGAGAACACACCATGCAGAGTCCGCTTTTCGCGTACACCGAGCAGCAGTCCCAGGACCGCTACGCGGTACAGAACCCGCAGCTGCTGCGGGTCGCGCTCACCGGCCAGGACGATGTCCTCGCCCGCAAGGGCGCGATGGTCGCCTACCAGGGACTGATCGACTTCGACGGGGAGTACCAGTCGCAGAGCCAGCGCCAGTCCCGCACGCGTACCGGTGAGGGACTGGCGCTGATGCGCTGCTCCGGGCAGGGCACGGTCTATCTGGCCAATCTCGCCCAGTACATCCATGTGGTGGACGTCGACCACGAGGGGATGACGGTGGACAGCGCCTATGTGCTGGCGCTCGACTCCACGCTGCACACCGAAGTCATCGCGGTGGACAGCCAGTACGGGATCTCCGGCTCCGGCAAGTACCAGCTGAACATCTCCGGCCGGGGCAAGGTCGCCCTGATGACCTCGGGCCAGCCGCTGATGATACAGGTCACGCCCGAGAAGTACGTCAACGCGGACGCCGACGCGGTCGTCGCGTGGTCCTCCGGCCTGCGGGTGCAGATGCAGGCGCAGACGCACTCCTCGGGGGTGCTGCGGCGGCGCGGCAACACCGGCGAGGGCTGGGAGCTGAGCTTCCTCGGCCAGGGCTACGCGCTGGTCCAGCCCAGCGAGGTCATGCCGCCGCAGCACGCGGCGATCGGGCAGGGCCTCGGGGCTCAGTTCGGGGTCGGCCAGCAGGGCGCCCACGGCCAGAACCAGAACAACGTCTGGAGTCGTTGACGCGGGAGATTCCGGGCCGGCGGAGGGCCGACGGATGGGAGCGACCGGGTTCCGGACCGGCGGAAGAGGGCGGCTCGCACGGGGCCGCCCCTTCTCAGCGGCTCTCGCGCTCGCAGCCGCTCCCGCCCTTCTCAGCCGTCGTGCCCGTCCCAAGCCTTGAAGCGCGGCCTCGGCCTCGCAGCTCAGCCTCGGCCTCGCAGCGCGGCGCGGGTGCGCTCCACCAGTCGTACGACCGAGCCGTCGCCCACCGTCGCGGCCTCGTCGTAGGAGAACCACCGCAGGTCCAGTGACTCCTCGCTGATCGCCTCGACCGCTCCCGAAGGCGCCAACGCCGCGTACTGGACATCGAGATGCCAGTGGCACGGGGCCGGGATCGCGTGCCGGTCCAGCTGTACGGGGCCGCCCGCCAGCAGCGTCAGCCCCTCGATCCCGGACTCCTCCGTCGCCTCCCGAAGCGCCGCCCGCGCCAGCGAGGTGTCACCCGGTTCGCAGTGGCCGCCCATCTGGAGCCACATGCCGAGCTTCTTGTGCAGGGTCAGCAGAACCCGGCCGCGGTCCGGATCGATCACCAGCGCGCTGGCCGTCAGATGCCCTGCCCCGCAGGACTTCCACATCGCGTCGGGATGAGCGGCCAGATGGTCCTGATAGAGCCCGCGCAGCTCCGGCTGGTCCTCGTAACCCTTCAGTACGAGGACCGCGTCGTCGTGGGGGTTCACTTGCCGCTGTCGCCCTTGTCGTCGTCCCGTCCGGCGTTGTCACCGTCGTCCTTGCGGAGGTTCGGCTTGCCGTCCGCCGCCTCGCCGAGCATCTTGTCGAGCTCGGAGAAGTCCAGCTGTTCGTGGTGGACGAAGCCGTCCGGGTCATCGAGGTCGGACGCCGTCGGCAGCATGTCCGGGTGCTCCCACAGACGGTCGCGGCCGTCGACGCCTCGCGCGTCCGTGAGCGAGGCCCACAGCCGCGAGGCGTCCCGCAGCCGGCGCGGGCGCAGCTGGAGACCGATGAGGGTGGCGAAGGTCTGCTCCGCGGGACCACCGGAGGCGCGCCGCCTGCGCAGCGTCTCGCGCAGCGCGTCGGCGCCCGTGAGCCTGGACTTCGCGGCCTCGTGCACCACCGCGTCCACCCAGCCCTCGACCAGCGCGAGCGCCGTTTCGAGACGGGCCAGCGCGGCCTTCTGCTCGGGTGTGTCCTCGGGCTGGAACATGCCCTGCTGGAGCGCTTCCTGAAGCTCCTCGGGATGGGTCGGATCGAACTGGCCGACCACGTCCTCCAGCTTGGTCGTGTCCACCTTGATCCCCCGGGCATAGCCCTCGACCGCGCCGAACATGTGCGACCGCAGCCAGGGCACATGGGCGAAGAGCCGCTGATGGGCGGCTTCACGGAGGGCCAGATACAACCGGATCTCGTCCTTGGGGACCCCGAGGTCCTTGCTGAACGCCTCGATGTTCAGCGGCAGCAGCGCGGCCCTGTTCGCCGGGCCGAGCGGGAGCCCGATGTCGGTCGAACCGACCACCTCTCCCGCCAGCACGCCCACGGCCTGTCCGATCTGCTGGCCGAACATGGCGCCGCCCATGGAGCGCATCATGCCGATCAGCGGACCCGCCACGGACTGCATCTCCTCGGGCAGCACCTCACCCATGGCCGTACCGACCCGCTCCGCCACCGGATCGACGAGCTGCTGCCACGCGGGCAGCGTCGCCTCGACCCATTCGGCGCGGCTCCACGCCACGGCCGTGTTCGAACCGGAGGGCAGGGACGTCACGCCGTCCAGCCAGATGTCCGCGAGCCGTACGGCCTCCTCGACCGCGGCGCGCTCGGAGGGTCCGACGCTCGCGTCCTTCGTGCCGTCCGGTGTGCCCTGGGCGACCGTCTGGCGGGCGATCTGCTTCGCCATGTCCCAGTTCACGGGACCGCCCTCGTAGCTCAGCATCTGGCCGAGCTGCTGGAAGGCCGCGCCCAGGTCGTTGGGGTTGAGCGAGCCGAACATCGCGGCGAACGGATTGTCCGCACCGCCCGCGCCGCCCGGCATCCCGAACCCCGCGAAGGGGTTCACGGGACCGCCACCGGCACCCTGACCACCTCCGGCGGGGTCCTTCTTCTTGCCGTCGCCGTCCTCCGGCTCCTCCGGCGGAAGGCCGAATCCGAATGGGGTGTCACTCACGGGGTTCCTCGGCTCGTAGGGCCGCCGGCGTGCTGCCGGCGGCGGCTGCCCGGCTACACCACCCAGCCTAAGCGGCACGGGCGGGTCAGGGTGTCTTCGCGGGCCGCGGGCCGCGCCCGGCCGCACTACCCGGGACCCTGCCTTCGACCTGCTGTGTCTCCCGCCTCCGACGGCCCCATACCATTTCGACACCCGGGCGGCTTCCGGGCTCGATGCTCCGCCGGACCATGGCCTGCGGCAGGATGGACATCACCTGGTACGTACGCGTCATTCACGTACGTATTGAAGACAACCGCTGGAGACGCCCGGTGAGTTCCCCAGATCCGCAGGTTCGCGCAGCGCGAAACCGCTCAACCACGCCCCGGTCCCGCGGCCCCGTCGTCGCGGTCACCGGCGCCGCCTCCGGAGTGGGCGACCTGCTCACCCGCCGCCTGGCCGCGTCCGAGGAGATCAAGCAGGTCATCGCCATCGACGAGCGCAGGGGTGAGGTCTCCGAGGCGCAGTGGCACCTCCTCGACGTCCGTGATCCGGCCATCGCGGAGAAGTTGCGCGGGGCGGATGTGGTGGTACATCTCGCGCTCGATCTCGACCTGGAGACCGACGCGACCGCGCGTACGGCGTACAACGTGCGCGGCACGCAGACCGTGCTCACGGCGGCCGCCGCCGCGGGGGTGCACCGGGTCGTGCTCTGCACCTCGGCCATGGTCTACGGCGCGCTGCCGGACAACGACATCCCTCTCTCCGAGGACGCGGAGCTGCGCGCCACCGCCGAGGCGACCGGCGTCGGCGATCTGCTGGAGATCGAGCGCCTCGGCCGCCGCGCGCCCCGCGCGCACCCCGGCCTCAATGTGACGGTCGTACGCCCCGCCGTCCTGGTCGGCGGCACCGACACGGCTCTCACCCGCTACTTCGAGTCGCCGCGGCTGCTCGTCGTCGCGGGATCCCGCCCCACCTGGCAGTTCTGCCATGTCGACGATCTGGTCAGCGCGCTGGAGTACGCCGCGCTGGAGAAGGCCGACGGCGAGTTCGCGGTCGGCTGCGACGGCTGGCTGGAGCAGGAGGAGGTCGAGGAACTCAGCGGCATCCGCCGGATGGAACTGCCGTCGGCGGTCGCCCTGGGGGCCGCCGCCCGGCTGCACAGGATCGGCCTCACCCCCTCGCCCGCCGGCGACCTCGCCTACACCATGCATCCCTGGGTGGTCAGCGTCGGCAGGCTGCACGACGCGGGCTGGCGGCCGCGCTGGACCAACGAGGAGGTCCTCGCCGCGCTCCTGGAGGAGGTGGAGGGCCGCCACACGGTGGCGGGCCGCCGGCTCGGCCGCAAGGACGCCACCGCAGCGGGCGCGGCGGGCGCGACGGTGGCGCTGCTCGGTACGGCCGCGCTGGTACGACGGGCCCGCAAGGCGAGGCGCAGGCTCTAGCAGCGCAGGCTCTGAACGAGCGCTGCGGACCGGCCCCGGGGCGCACCGTCGCGTCCGGCCGCGCGAAAGCGCTGTTCCGCGATGTCAGTGCCGTGCGGCACGATGGGTCCATGGCGAGCACGCATTCCCACCCCGGCGAGCAGGCGGCACAGGACCCGATCCGGCTGCTGGCGATACGCGACACCCCGCTGACCGTCGACGAGGTCTTCCGCGCGGTCGGCGACGACGCGGCCGGCGGCACGGCGCTCTTCGTCGGCACGGTGCGCAACCACGACGGCGGAGCCGACGTCGACACCCTCGGCTACTCCAGCCATCCCACGGCCGAGGCGGAGCTGCGACGCGTCGCGGAGAAGGTCGTCTCCGACTATCCCGTGCGCGCTCTGGCCGCTGTCCACCGTGTGGGTGATCTGGAGGTCGGAGATCTGGCGGTCGTCGTGGCGGTCTCCTGCCCGCATCGCGGGGAGGCGTTCGAGGCCTGTCGGAAGCTGATCGACGACCTGAAACACGAGGTCCCGATCTGGAAGCACCAGAAATTCGCGGACGGCACGGAGGAGTGGGTCGGCGTCTGAAGAGGTCCGCGCGCGCGCTTTGCTCGACCGGCATCGTCTGAAACCCGGTCAGTACCCCTAGGGCCCGATTTGCGTAACCGCACCCCTGCCAGCAGCGTTGGATCAGCAGATGCTTATCTGCTGATCGGTCAGTCAGAGACGCTCACTTGAGGTCGGGAGAACGAAATGGCCGCACTTGCCTGGCTCTTGATTCCACTCTTCGCCGTCATAGGCGCCGGTATATGGGGAAGCTGGGTCTCCAGGGACCGCACGATCGGGGACATAGCCGAGCTCAACGGCTACGCCCGGTTCCGTGACGCGATGGAGAAGGCACCCTCCGGCTCGGTTCCCGCCGAGTCCGACGCCGTCTGACGTCGTCGCGGTCCGTACGTCGTCATCGCGCGGCCCCGCCGCCCGCGACCCCGTACGGACCGGCCCCAGGGGTGTACTGACAGACCCTTCCCGTACTGTCGTTCCATGCCACGCCGCACCGCCACGATGCTCGCCTCCACCCTCGTCCTCATCGCGCTGCTTTGCGCAGGCGTGCTGATCAAAGTGCCGTATGCGGAGATGAGCCCCGGGCCGACGGTGAACACACTCGGTGACGCGGGCGGTGAGCCCGTACTCCGGATCTCCGGCCGCAAGACGTATCCGACCTCGGGTCATCTCAATATGACGACGGTCAGGGTCACCGGCGCGGACTACAACATGAACATCGTCGAAGCGGTCTACGGCTGGCTCGCCCACGACAACGTGGTGGTGCCGCACGACACCCTGTATCCGGACGGCAAGACGGAAGAGCAGTCCACACAGGAGAACGCCGAGGAGTTCAGCCAGTCCCAGGAGAGCGCCAAGGTCGCCGCCCTGCGGCAGCTGAATGTCCCGGTGTCGTCGCGGATCATCGTCTCCTCCGTGATCAAGGGCAGCCCCTCCGAGGGCACACTGCACGCCGGTGATGTGATCAAGGCCGTGGACGGTACGGCCGTCAAGGAGCCGCAGGACGTCGCGAAGCTCGTCACCCAGCACAAGCCCGGCGAGGACGTCTCCTTCACCATCGTCCCGGCCGACGAGGCGAAGGCGGCGGAGAAGGCGGGCAAGGAGCCCCAGGGCGGCGAGAAGGTCACGGTCACCACGGCGAAGTCCCCCGACGACGACCGGGCGATCGTCGGCATCCAGGCCGGGACCGCCCACACGTTCCCGTTCACGATGGACATCAAGCTGGCCGACGTGGGCGGACCGAGCGCCGGGCTGATGTTCTCCCTCGGCCTCGTCGACAAGCTCACCCCCGGCTCTCTGACAGGCGGCTCGTTCGTCGCCGGTACGGGCACGATCGACGAAAAGGGCGAGGTCGGCCCGATCGGCGGTATCGAGATGAAGCTCGTGGGAGCGCGCGCCGCGGGCGCCGAGTACTTCCTCACACCGGACCAGAACTGCGCGGCGGCGGTCTCCGACATCCCCAGCGGCCTCACGCTGGTCAGGGTGAAGACCATCGCGGACGCCACGAAGTCCCTGGACAAGATCCGCGCCGGGGACACGGCCGGCCTGCCGAGCTGTTCGGCGAGCTGACCGGCCGCGCCCCGGGAACGGGAGCGGATAAGGAGTCGCTTACGACTCGAACGTGGCGGAGAGTGCCTCGGCGAGCCCCGGGACCAGCCCCGAGCCGGTGAGGACCTCGCTCGGAGAATCCTTCTCGCGCAGCCGCAGAGCCGACTCCCGGGCGCCGTCACGCAGCACGGCCACGGTCATCCGTACCTCCTGACGCTCCGGGTGGTCGGAGACCCACGAGGCGAGTCCCGCCTCGTCGAGACCTTCCGGTACGGACGCCTCCGCGGACGGCGGCAGCATCAGCCGCTCGACCGTCATCGCGCAGCCCGCCACCGCCCCGGGCCACGCGATGGTGGCGAGGAACTCGTCCAGCGGGGTGCCGGACGGGATCTCGTCCTGCTCGATAGGGGTGAGGGGCGCGACCGCCCCGGCGTCGTCGAGACCCAGCTGGGCCGCGAGCTCCGGTTCGTCGGTGCGCAGCCGCGCGGTGTCGACGAGCGCGAAGAGCCTGGCCGGCTGGTCCCAGCCGAGCCCGGACGCGTACTCGTCGATTTCGAGCACCGCGCGGGTCAGCGGGCTCGCGGCCATGGGAGTGCCTGAGGGAGAGACGTTGGACATGGCCAATATCCTGCCTCCTTCGCACCCGGGTACGGGAACTAGGTAAAGCCTCAGTAAGTTGCATGGGTGGGCTCTACGATCGCGGGGCCCGCTTTTCACACGCTGAATCACACGACCGCGAACTTAGAGGTGCGCACGTTGGCTTTCCAGATGCCGGACCGCGGCGGAGGCCCAGCCGGGCCACGGATGAGAGTGGGCCGGCCCTCTCGGCGGGTCCGGACCCTGCTCATGACCCTGGGGGTACTGGCCGTACTGGCCATGCTCTTCGTCATGTTCGCGGGGTTCTGGACCGACTGGCTCTGGTACCGCTCGGTGAAGTACTCCTCGGTGTTCACCACCACGCTCTGGACCAAGATCGGCCTGTTCGCGGTCTTCGGGCTGCTGATGGCCGGCGCCGTCGGTCTCAACATCTGGCTGGCGCACCGGCTGCGGCCGCCGCTCAGCGCGATGTCGATGGAGCAGCAGAACCTCGACCGGTACCGGATGGGGATCGCCCCGTACAAGAAGTGGGTGCTCCTCGCGATCACCGCGCTCGTCGGGCTGATCTCCGGGGCCTCCGCCGCGGGACAGTGGCGTACGTGGCTGATGTGGGTGAACGGGGTGGCCTTCGGCCAGAAGGACCCCCAGTTCAAGATGGACGTGTCGTTCTACGCGTTCGATCTTCCCTGGTACCGCTTCCTGCTGGCCTTCGGCTTCGCGGCCACGGTGCTGTCGCTGATCGCCGCCGCGCTGACCCACTACCTGTACGGCGGGCTGCGGATCACCAGCCCCGGCGCGCGGGCCACCGCCGCGGCCACCGGCCATCTGTCGGTGCTGCTCGGTGTCTTCGTCTCGCTGAAGGCCGTGGCGTACTGGCTCGACCGGTACGGGCTGGCCGTGAAGTCCAGCGACTTCAAGGCCGCGGGCAACTGGACGGGTCTGCGGTACGTCGACGCCAACGCGTACCTTCCGGCGAAGACGATCCTCTTCTTCATCGCCGCGATCTGCGCCCTGCTGTTCTTCGCGACGCTCTGGCGCCGTACGTGGCAGCTGCCGGTGATCGGCTTCGGTCTGATGGTGCTGTCGGCGATCCTCATCGGCGGCCTCTACCCGGCTATCGTGCAGAAGTTCCAGGTCCAGCCGAACGAGCAGGCCAAGGAAGCGCCGTACATCAAGAAGAACATCGACGCCACGCGTCAGTCGTACGGCATCGACACCGCCGATGTGCAGAACTACGGCGGCAAGGGCGACCCGGACAAGAAGGCCGAGCAGCGCAAGGCGGCCGACACCGCCGCCAGTTACCGGCTGGTCGACCCCAATGTGGTCTCGCCCGCGTTCCAGCAGCTCCAGCAGGAGCGCAAGTACTACCAGTTCCCCGCCACGCTGGACGTCGACCGGTACACCGGCCCCGACGGAAAGCCGCAGGACACGGTCGTCGGTCTGCGCGAGCTGAACATCACCGGTATCCCCAAGCGCAACTGGATCAACGATCACTTCACGTACACCCATGGGTACGGCGTGATCGCGGCCAAGGGCACGAACACGGTGACGGACGAGAACAACGGTACCGTCGGCGCCCCGGACTTCACCGAGTCCGGCCTGCCGACGACCGGTCAGCTGCCCACGTACGAGCAGCGCGTCTACTACGGCGAGAAGACCGAGCAGTATTCGATCGTGGGCGGCCCCCAGAAGGAGCTGGACTACGAGAAGAACGGCGAGCGGACGACGAGCTACAAGGGCAAGAGCGGGGTCGATCTCTCCAACCCGCTGAACCGCGCGGCATACGCCGTGGCCTTCAGCGAGCCCCAGATGCTCTACTCCGGCGCCATCGGCGACGGCTCGCGGATTCTCTACAACCGCACGCCCAAGGAGCGCGTCGAGGCCGTCGCGCCCTGGCTGACGATCGACGGCGACGCCTATCCCGCCGTGGTCGGCGGCCGTATCCAGTGGATCGTCGACGCGTACACCACGACGAACGGCTATCCGTACGCGTCCCGTACGACGCTCGGCGACACCACGGCCGACTCGCTGACCGACAGCCAGCGCGCCGTGGTCGCGCAGCAGAACCAGGTCAACTACATCCGGAACTCGGTGAAGGCCACCGTCGACGCCTTCGACGGCACGGTCAAGCTGTACGAGTGGGACACCAAGGACCCGGTGCTCAAGACCTGGATGAAGGCCTTCCCCGGCACGGTGCAGCCGAAGGCCGAGATCAAGCCCGACCTGATGTCCCATCTGCGCTACCCGCAGGACATGTTCAAGGTGCAGCGCGAGCTGCTCACCCGCTACCACGTCACGGAGCCCGAGCAGTTCTACAGCGGCAGTGACGCGTGGCAGGTGCCGGACGACCCGACCAACAAGGACAGCAACTCCGTCCCGCCGTACTACCTGAGCCTGAAGATGCCCGGCGAGACCGAGCAGAAGTTCTCGCTGACCACCACCTTCACGCCCAACGGACGCCCCAACCTGGGTGCGTTCATGGCGGTGGACGCCGATGCGACCAGTTCGGACTTCGGCAAGATCAGAGTCCTGAGAGTGACGTCCACCGTGCAGGGCCCGCAACAGGTGCAGAGCGAGCTGAACGGTGTGCCGGAAGTCGCCGAGTTCGTCAGAAACCTGAGAGGCACCGACTCGGACATCGAGTACGGCAACCTCCTGACGGTGCCGCTCGACGGAGGCTTCCTGTACATCGAGCCGGTGTACGCGCGCGGTGGCAGCGCGAACTATCCGCTGCTGAAGAAGGTGGCGGTCTCCTACGGCGGCAAGCCCGTCTTCAAGGACAGCCTCCCCGAGGCGCTCAACGCGGTGTTCGGGGCGGAGAGTTCACCGCCGCCCACGACCCCGCCGCCACCGGGCGAGACCACCAAGCCGCCGGTCACCGGTGACAAGGCGCTGCAACAGGCCATCGCGGACGCCCAGAAGGCGTACGAGGACGGTGAGGCCGCGCTGGCGAAGCAGGACTGGACGGCGTACGGCAAGGCCCAGAAGGAGCTCCAGGAAGCTCTGCAGCGGGCCGCCGACGCGGACACCGGATCCGGCTCGACCAGCGGAAACGGCGGAGACAGCGGCGACGGCGCGAACGGCGGTGCCAACAGCGGCTGAGCAGGCGGCACTCCACCCCGTGGTACGGTTGGAACACAACGACGCGGGGTGGAGCAGCTCGGTAGCTCGCTGGGCTCATAACCCAGAGGTCGCAGGTTCAAATCCTGTCCCCGCTACGCGAAGTCGAGGGCCCGGATCCATACAAGGATCCGGGCCCTCGCCATGCGCGCCGCGCCACGTGTGCCAACTGTGTCTCAGGTCCCCTGAGTTGACCGCGAGCGTGTTTGACTTGTCTCTCTGTGGGCATGTCGACAAAACGCTGAAGTGACCACCGGTCGTTGTATACCGGCTGTACGCCGGTGGTCAGTGGTGCGACGATGGAAAATATGGGGGATAGGACAACTCTGTTGGAGACAGGGCGGTATGTGCAGCGACACGTAGAGGATTCCGTGCGGGCCGAGAGCGGCACGGCGGGATCCGCCGAGACCGCTGCCGACGCCGAGACCGAGCAGCGCCACCGGCGCGCCGCCGACGCGGGCGACACCGCGTCGATGAGCGTCCTCGGCGCCATGCTGCTGCGCCGCGGCGAACTCGACGCCGCCGAGCCCTATCTGCGTGCCGCGACCGCCGAGGGCGAACGCGCCGCCGCCAACAACCTGGGCGTCCTGCTCCACCAGCGCGGCTATGTCGACGAGGCGGCCGGCTGGTGGCGGGTCGCCGCCGTCGCCGGATCCGCCGCCGCGGCCCACGCGCTGGGACGGCACTACCGCGAGCTGGGCGACGAGCCCGCCGCCGAGTACTGGCTGCGTCAGTCCGCCGAGCAGGGCCACGCGCTGGGCGCGTACGCCCTCGCCGATCTGCTGGAGCACCGCAGCGACGTCGGTGCCGAGCGCTGGCTGCGCGCCGCCGCCGAACAGGGGCACCGCGAGGCGGCGTACCGGCTCGCCCGCGCCCTGGAGGTACGGGCGTGCGAGACGGCGCACCCGGGCGCCGACGAGATCTACCGCAGCGGCACCGGCCCCCCGACCGCGGGCGGCCGCCGCCGACCGGGCACCGACGCGGGCCCGCGCGAGGACACCGGCACCGTCTGGAGAGCTTCCGACGGGCCGTCGCTCATCAGCGAGGCCGCGCAGTGGTACCGGCAGGCCGCCGCCCGCGGCCACCGCCGGGCCGCGCTGTACCTCGGCGCGATCCTGGAGAAGCGGGGTGAGCTCAAGGAGGCAGGCCGCTGGTATCTGACCTCCGCCAAGGACGGCGAGGCGCGGGCCGCCTGCGCCCTCGGTTTCCTGCTGCGCGACGCGGGTGACGAGGAGAGCGCCGCCATCTGGTGGCTGCGCGCCGCGCAGGAGGGCGACGGGAACGCGGCCAACGCCCTCGGCGCGCTGCACGCCGCGCGCGGCGAGCAGCAGACCGCCGAGCGCTGGTACCGCGCGGCCATGGACGCGGGCGATGTCAACGGGGCGTACAACCTGGGGCTGCTCTGCGCCGCCCAGGACCGCAACGTCCAGGCCGAGCAGTGGTACCGCCGCGCCGCCTACGCGGGCCATCGCGAGGCCGCCAACGCCCTCGCCGTCCTGCTGCTCCAGGCCGACGACCCGACCGGCGCCGAGCCCTGGTTCTCCAAGGCCGCCGAGGCGGGCAGCGTGGACGCCGCGTTCAACCTCGGCATCCTCTACGCGGGACGCGACGACGACAGTACGGCCCTGCGCTGGTACGAGCGCGCGGCGGCGGCCGGCCATACGGAAGCGGCCCTCCAGGTCGGTATCGCCTGCCTCAGGGACGGCGACGAGCGGTCGGCCGAGCGCCATCTGCGCTGCGCCGCGGGCGGCGGCAGCGCCGAGGCGGCCTTCCGGCTGGCCACGGTCCTCGACTCGCGCCGACCGCAGCCGGGACCGCCCGCGCTCGGTGAGCCGCACGGCGTGAAGACCGAGTGCGAGCAGTGGTACGAGCGCGCCGCCGAGCAGGGACACCGGCGCGCCCAGGTACGGGTCGGCATGCTCGCCGCCGGCCGCGGGGACATCGCCGACGCGGCCCGCTGGTACCGGGAGGCGGCGGAGGCGGGCAGCCGCAACGGCGCCTTCAACCTCGGACTACTGCTCGCCCGCGAGGGCGGCGAGCGGGAGGCCGCGCTGTGGTGGACCAGGGCCGCGCAGGCCGGGCACGGCCGGGCCGCGCTGCGCCTGGCGCTGCTCGCCGCGCGCCATGGCGAGCTGACCGAGGGCCAGCGGTGGTGCGCGCGCGCCGTCGAGCTGGGCCCCGCCGAGGTCGCGGAGCGCGCGGCCCGGCTGCGCGAGGCGCTCCACCAGGAGCTCACCGCGTGAGTACGCGGGGCGCGCGGAAAGGGATTTGCTCTGGTCGGTGGCGTGACGTAGTGTTGCGTTCATCGACGCGGGGTGGAGCAGCTCGGTAGCTCGCTGGGCTCATAACCCAGAGGTCGCAGGTTCAAATCCTGTCCCCGCTACTGAAACCGGAGGCCCGGATCTCGGAAGAGATCCGGGCCTCCGGCGTTGGTGCCTCAGCTACGACGAAGGGCCCGGCGGCGGTGAGCTGCGGGGCCCTCGGTGAGCTGCCGGGCCCTCCGTGAAGCGATCTGCCTGACGACGTGACGCCTGTTGACGTGACGCCTGAGACCTCTGATGAGTGCGAAGCGGTTACGCGGCCGCGCAGTTTGGGCAGGTGCCCCGGTATGTCACTTCGACATCCGAGATCGTGAACCCGAAGCGCTCCGCGTCCGGCAGGTCGGCCAGCGGATCGCCCGATGGATGGACATCACGTATGGCACCGCACCGCGCGCAGACCAGGTGCTGGTGCGGCCTGTGCGCGTTCGGGTCGTACCGCTTGGCCCGGCGGTCCGTGGACACCTCGATCACTTCACCGAGCGTCACCATCTCGCCCAAGGTGTTGTAGACGGTGGCCCGGGAGATCTCCGGAAGTCTGGCGACGGCGCGCGCGTGCACCTCGTCGGCGGTCAGATGCACATGGTCCCCGTCGAGGACCTCGGCCACAACACGACGCTGGGCCGTCATGCGCCAGCCGCGTTCGCGAAGTCGTTCCAACAGGTCACTCATGGGACCAGCCTAACAGTGAAGGGACCCAGGTCCCGAACGTGTGTGACTTTGGATGGCTGCTTGACTTAGACAAAGTCCATCGTAGGATCGGAATCGGCACTCGCCAAGGGTGCCGAGGGACAGGACAGAGCAGTAATGACGCAGGAGGCGCACGTGACGCAGGGACCGCTCACCACGGAGGCCGGGGCTCCGGTCGCCGACAACCAGAACAGCGAGACCGCGGGCGTCGGTGGTCCCGTTCTGGTCCAGGACCAGGCACTGCTGGAGAAGCTCGCGCACTTCAACCGCGAGCGCATCCCGGAGCGCATCGTGCACGCGCGTGGCGCCGGCGCGTACGGCACGTTCACCCTGACCCGCGACGTCTCGCAGTGGACGCGGGCGAAGTTCCTCTCCGAGGTCGGCAAGCAGACGGAGACGTTCCTGCGCTTCTCCACCGTCGCGGGCAACCTGGGCTCGGCGGACGCGGTGCGTGACCCGCGCGGCTTCGCCCTCAAGTTCTACACCGAAGAGGGCAATTACGACCTCGTCGGCAACAACACCCCGGTGTTCTTCATCAAGGACGCCATCAAGTTCCCCGACTTCATCCACACCCAGAAGCGCGACCCGTACACCGGCTCGCAGGAGGCGGACAACGTCTGGGACTTCTGGGGTCTGTCGCCCGAGTCCACCCACCAGGTGACCTGGCTGTTCGGTGACCGCGGTATCCCGGCCACGCTCCGTCACATGAACGGGTACGGCTCGCACACGTACCAGTGGAACAACGAGGCCGGCGAGGTCTTCTGGGTCAAGTACCACTTCAAGACCGACCAGGGCATCAAGAACCTCACCTCGGAAGAGGCCGCGGTGCTCGCGGGCCAGGACCCGGACAGCCACCAGCGCGACCTGCGCGAGGCCATCGAGCGCGGTGACTTCCCGTCCTGGACGGTGCAGATCCAGGTCATGCCGGCGGCCGAGGCGGCCGCCTACCGCTTCAACCCGTTCGACCTGACCAAGGTCTGGCCGCACGAGGACTACCCGCCGATCGAGATCGGCAAGCTGGAGCTCAACCGCAACCCGGAGAACATCTTCGCGGAGGTCGAGCAGTCCATCTTCTCGCCGGCCCACTTCGTTCCGGGCGTCGGTCCCTCCCCGGACAAGATGCTCCAGGGCCGTCTGTTCGCGTACGGCGACGCCCACCGCTACCGCGTCGGCATCAACGCCGACCACCTGCCGGTGAACCGTCCGCACGCCACCGAGGCGCGGACGAACAGCCGTGACGGCTTCCTGTACGACGGCCGCCACAAGGGCGCCAAGAACTACGAGCCGAACAGCTTCGGCGGCCCCTTCCAGACGGACAAGCCGCTGTGGCAGTCCGCCCCGGTCACCGGTGCCACCGGCAACCACGAGGCGCCGAGCCACGCCGAGGACAACGACTTCGTGCAGGCGGGCAATCTGTACCGGATGATGTCCGAAAACGAGAAGGGCCGTCTGATCGGCAACCTCGCCGGGTTCATCTCCCAGGTCTCGCGCGACGACATCGCCGAGCGCGCGGTGAACAACTTCCGCCAGGCGGACGGTGACTTCGGCAAGCGACTGGAGGCCGCGGTCCAGGCCCTTCGCGGCTGACAGCCTCACGCGCCGAGACGTCAGGGGCCGGGTCCTTCGAGGATCCGGCCCCTGACGCCGTCCCGGGGCCTCAGGCCCCGGCCAGTACCGCCGCCTCCCGCCGGGCCGGGGCCCAGCAGCGGATGATGTCGCGTACGGAGACGATGCCGACCGGTTCGTGCTCGTCGAGCACGATCAGATGGCGGAACCCGCCGCTGGACATGGCGGCCGCGGCTTCCTCCAGCGTCCAGGCGGGCGAGGCGAAGACGACGGACGTCGTGGTGTGGCTGCAGGCGGTCTCGGAATCGGGGCTCTCGCCGGCACCGAGCGAGTTGAGAATGTCGCGCTCGGTGAGGATGCCGATGCCGCAGTGGTCGGGGTCGAGGACGACGGCGGCGCCGACGCGGCGTGCCGACATCAGCCGGGCCGCCTGGCGGAGCGTATGCGTGGGCCCGATGGTCAGAACCACCGAACTCATGGCATCACGGACAAGCATGGATGGAGTCACCTCCTCGGTGAACCGGTTTCCTGGGTCCCTTGGGGGCCGAGGGGATCGGGAAGACCCTGGAGAAACGATTCACAAGTTCACAAGTGGGGGAACTCTTAGAGTGACACTGTTGCGCGGAGTGAACAAGGGGGCGCCCGGCGCGGATCCCCGGGCGCACACAAAACAGACAAACGCTCCCAGTGCCCGGACGCCCCGATCGCGGCGTCCGGAGGCGAGTGAGCCGAAGGGGCGCGCCGACGCCGAAAAAGAGGCTGTGCTCGATATGCGGCTCCGCCGCGCGTGCAGAGGTTCGCGAGGTACGAGCGAATCGAGCACGGTCGACCGTCGGCGTTGGCATAAGGCGCCCCGGAGGCGAACCGAGCCTCCAAAAAGAGAGGCTAATAGCGCTGGTTCAAATAGCCGAGGAGTTCTTCGTGGAGGATTCCGTTCGAGGCCGCCGCGTTGCCGCTGTGGGGGCCCGGACGGCCGTCGAGGCCGGTGAAGCTGCCGCCCGCCTCCTGGACGACGATCGCCGGCGCCGCCATGTCCCAGAGGGACAGCTCGGGCTCCGCGCAGATGTCCACCGAGCCCTCGGCGACCATCATGTACGGCCAGAAGTCGCCATAGCCGCGGGTACGCCAGCACGCCCGGGTCAGATCCAGGAAGCCGTCCAGTCGGCCCTGCTCGTCCCAGCCGGTCAGTGAGGAGTACGCGAACGACGCGTCCTGGACGCGGGAGACGTCCGAGACCCGCAGCCGCGTCGCGGAGGAGAGGCTCCTGCCCGTATAGGCGCCGCCCCCCTTCGCCGCCCACCAGCGCCGGCCGAGCGCGGGCGCGGACACCACGCCGACGACCGGTTCGTAACCGCCCTCGACGGCCACCATCAGGGAGATCAGCGTGGCCCAGACGGGCACTCCGCGGACATAGTTCTTGGTGCCGTCGATGGGGTCGATAACCCAGCGGCGCGGGCCCGTGCCCTCGATGCCGTACTCCTCGCCCAGGATCGCGTCACGCGGCCTGGCCCGCTGGAGATTGCCACGGATCAGCTCCTCGGCGGCCTTGTCGGCCTCACTCACCGGAGTCATGTCCGGTTTGGTCTCGACCTTCAGGTCCAGAGCCTTGAACCGGTCCATCGTCGCGGCGTCGGCGGCGTCCGCGAGGACATGGGCGAGACGCAGATCATCGTGGTAATCGGGCATGGTCGTCACAGTATCCATCGTGCGGGACGGCGGGCCACGGGGTCCGGTCGGCGAGAAGGCGCGCGCAGCCTTGACAGTGAGCGACAGCCCGTCAACTCTGTGCACAGAGCCGCACGGCCCCGGAGGCGACGATGCCTACAGCGCGTGAAGCCCTGCTCCGCTCCGCTCTCGCGGCGCTCGCCGAGCTGCCCTGGTCCGCGATCAGAATGGTCGATGTGGCGTCGGGTGCCGGGGTCTCCCGGCAGACCCTCTACAACGAGTTCGGCAGCAAGGACGGTCTCGCCCGTGCGCTGATGCGGTGGGAGACCGATCGCTATCTGCACGGTGTGGAGCGGCTGTTGGGCGAGCGAGCCGCCGCCGCGGACCGGCTGGTGGCCATCGCCGAGTGGACGGTCGGCGAGGCACGTGCCAGACCGCTGCTGCGCGCACTGCTCACCGGCTGCTGGGGGGAGTGGCTCCCGGCGCCGCCGCCCGCACGGGAGGCCACCGTCACGTCCACCGTTCCGGCACAGCGCCGCGCGGACGCCGGGCCACCGGGGACCGCGGCTCTGGTGGCGCTGGTACGGGACAGATCGGCGGCCGCGCTGCGCCAGGATCAGCGCGATCAGAATCAGCGCCATCAGGGGCAACGGGATCACGGGCAACGGGATTACGACCGCGACGAGTTGCTCTACCGCTGTGAGCTGGCCGTCCGGCTCGCGCTCGCCCATCTCATCGCGCCCGGCGCCGAGTCCGTGGGGCCGCTGGTCCGTACGGCCGTCACCGCACCGCTCCGCGTACCCCCGCGCGCACCGCTCAGTGCGCCGAGCCCGAGAGCTGGAGCCCGATGACTCCGATGACCACCAGCGAGATCGAGACAAGCTTCAGTACGGACACCACATCGTCGAGGAAGACCATCCCGTAGATCGCGGTGCCCGCCGCGCCGATGCCCGTCCACACCGCGTACGCGGGACCGACGTCGAGCTTCTTCAGCGAGAGCGTCAGCAGACCGAAGCTGCCGAGCGCGAAGACCGCGAACGCGATGGTCGGCCAGAGCCTGGTGAAGCCGTGGGAGAGCTTCAGGCAGACGGCAAAGCCGGTCTCCAGAATCCCGGCGACCACAACCAGCAGCCACGCCATGGTGAAAGAGCCTCCCCGCGTCGGTGACTGCCCGGTATCGCCTGGTGTCTGGTGTGATTATGCCCCTTACCGGAGCCGACGGGCGGCAAACGTGTGTGAGTCAGTCACCTTCGCGCCGCTGCCGTCAGTCGCCTTCGCGCCGCTCGCGGGTGGCGAGAAGGCGACGGAGCGAGTACAGCCGGGCCGGATCGGCGTGGCCCTCGGCCACCCAGGCGTCCAGCGCGCAGTCCGGTTCGTCGTGGCTGCACGCCCGCGGGCAGCCCTCCGTTCCCGGCATCAGATCGGGGAAGGCGAGGATGACCCGCGACGGATCGACATGGTGGAGTCCGAAGGACCGGATACCGGGGGTGTCGATCACCCAGCCGTCCGCCTTCGCCAGCGGCAGCGCCAGCGCCGAGGTGGTGGTGTGCCGGCCGCGTCCGGTGACCGCGTTGACGTCTCCGGTGATCCGCTGACGGTCGTCCGGGACCAGCGCGTTGACCAGCGTCGTCTTGCCGACGCCCGAGTGGCCCACGAAGGCGGTGACCCGGCCGTCGAGATATTCGCGTACGAGGTCCGCCGCGTGGCCGCTCGCCAGTTCGTCGCGTCGCGTGACGACATGGCGGATGCCCAGCGCCCGGTAGGTCTCCAGGAGTTCGTCCGGTGAGGCCAGATCGGACTTCGTCAGCACGAGCAGCGGTTCGAGCCCTCCGTCGTACGCCGCGACCAGACAGCGGTCGATCAGCCGGGGGCGCGGCTCCGGGTCGGCGAGCGCCGTGACCACGGCCAGCTGGTCGGCGTTGGCGACGACCACACGCTCGTACGGATCGTCGTCGTCCGCCGTCCGCCGGAGCACCGAGCGGCGCTTCTCGATCCGTACGATGCGCGCCAGCGTGTCCTTCTTGCCCGACAGATCGCCCACCAGAAAGACCTGGTCGCCCACCACGGCGGCCTTGCGGCCCAGTTCGCGCGCCTTCATCGCCAGCACGACACGATCCTCGACGAGACAGGTCAGCCGTCCCCGGTCGACGGTCAGGACCATGCCCTCCGACGCGTCCTCGTGCTTGGGCCGGATGTTCGTACGCGGCCGGTTGCCCTTGGGGTTGGGGCGGTGGCGGATGTCGTCCTCGTCGGGGTTCTTGCCGTAGCGGCGCATCGCGTCAGGCTCCCGCTCCCGCGAGCATGTCCGTCCACATCCGCGGAAAGTCCGGCAGTGTCTTGGCGGTCGTCGCGACGTTCTCGATCTCCACCCCGTTGACGGCGAGGCCGATGATCGAACCCGCCGTGGCCATGCGGTGGTCGTCGTACGTATGGAACACCCCGCCGTGCAGCGGGCGCGGGCGGATGTGCAGCCCGTCCGCGGTCTCGGCGACATCGCCGCCCAGCTCGTTGATCTCCTTGGTGAGCGCGGCCAGCCGGTCCGTCTCATGGAGCCGCAGATGGGCCACGCCCCGCAGGGTGGAGGGCGAGTCGGCGAGCGCGGCGACCGCCGCGATGCCCGGGGTCAGCTCCCCGACCTCGCTCAGATCGAGATCGACCCCATGGATCCGGCCGGTGCCCGTGAAGGTGAGGCTGGTGCCCTCGGCCGTCTCGGCGAACTCGCAGGAACCGCCCATCTCGGTGAAGATCTCGCGCAGCGCGTCACCCGGCTGGGTGGTCCGCTCGGGCCAGTCGGGGACGGTCACCCGGCCGCCGGTGACCAGCGCGGCGGCCAGGAACGGCTGGGCGTTGGAGAGATCGGGCTCGACGGTCAGGTCGCGGCCGAGCAGCGCGCCCGCCGAGACCCGCCAGACATTCGGCTCACCACCGGTCTCGGGCTCGTCGACCTGGGCGCCGACCCCGCGCAGCATGTCGACCGTCATCCTGATGTGCGGCAGCGAGGGCAGTACGGAGCCCACGTGCCGTACCTCCACGCCCTGGTTGAAGCGTGCTCCCGAGAGCAGCAGCGCCGAGACGAACTGGGAGGAGGCGGAGGCGTCGATCTCCACCGGGCCGCCCTCCAGGGCGCCGCCGCCGTGCACGGTCAGCGGGAGCGAGCCGCGTCCGTCGTCGTCGATACGGGCGCCCAGCGCGCGCAGGGCGTCGATGACGCTGTGCAGCGGACGCTGGTAGGAGCGGGGGTCGCCGTCGAAGCGGATGTCGCCGTCGGCGAGCGTCGCGACGGGGGGCAGGAAGCGCATCACCGTACCGGCGTTGCCGACGTCGACGGAGGCCGGGCCGTGCAGCCCCGAGGGGATCACCCGCCACGCCTCGCCGCTCGGACCCGGCACGGCAGCGGCGGCGGAACTGGACGACGACACGGTCTCCTCGATACCGACGCCCATGGCCCGCAGCGCGTCGACCATCAGGAGGGTGTCGCGGGAGCGCAGGGGCCGGCGCAGCCAGCCGGGCTCGGCGGCCAGCGCGGCGAGCACCAGACCGCGGTTGGTGACCGATTTCGAGCCGGGCACGGTGACCGTCGCTTCGACGGCCCCGTTTGCGTAGGGGGCGGGCCAGAGGGCGGGCTGCACGGAGCTTTCGGTCATGGCCAACACTTTAGTGGTTCTTGAGGGACCTCGATCCTGATCAAATACGGAGAAACCAGGGCGTAATCAGCGAGTGATAAGAGGGCTGCACGATGAGAGGCCGAATTGTGGGTGCTCGTCGGTGCTCGTCGGTGTCAGAGGCCCAACAGCCAGCGCCCGCCGCCGATCAGGGAGCAGAGCGAGACGGCGTGGAAGAGGAACAGCCACAACGCGGGCGGCGTGTGCGTCAGCCGACCCAGCTGGTCCGCGTCGGAGTCCCCGGCGCCGCCGTACCGGCGCTTCGACTGGAGCTCGAAGGCGGGGCGTACGCCCCCCAGGAGCAGAAACCAGACCGCGGTGTACGCGAACACCGACTGGACGTCCGGACCGGTCAGCCAGGATATGAGCAGGAAGGCCGCCCCGGTGACGATCACCGTGAGCGCGCCGTACGCGTTGCGGATCATCACCAGCATCGCGAGCAGCAGGGCCGTGGCCAGCCACAGCAGCAGGGTGATGTGGTGCGCGGAGAGCAGCCAGGCGCCGCCGAGACCGAGCAGCGGCGGGGCGGTGTAGCCCGCGGCCGCGGTGAGGATCATGCCGGGACCGGTCGGCCTGCCCCGGCTCACGGTCAGGCCCGAGGTGTCCGAGTGCAGCCGGATGCCGTCCAGCCGGCGTCCGGTGACCAGGGCTATCAGCCCGTGGCCGCCCTCGTGCGCGATGGTTATCGCGTTACGGGAGAGCCGCCAGAGCGGACGCGGTACGACGGCCGCGAGCGCGACGACCGCCGCCACGACCACCAGCCAGTCCTCCGGGGCGGGTTGGGTGCCGAAGACGCGATCCCACAGATCGCCGATGGAGGCGGAGTCGATGCTGGCCATTGCTCGGGCGGCTCCTCAGCTCGGTGGCGTCGTGGCGGTGTCGTGGCAGTGTGGCACCGACGTGCCATACGTAGGAAAACGCCCCCGCGCCTCACGTCGGTTCCGCCGGAATCCTGTGAGTCGTCCCTTCGACAGTGGGTACGGGTCCGCCGAGGCACCGCGAAGCCACATCTGTTCGGCGTAACCTGGCGCCATCGCAGGCCAGAGGAGCGGTTGAGGATGTGCGGCAGGTACGCGGCGAGCCGTCGGCCCGAGGACCTTCAGGGAGTCTTCGGCATCGAGACGTGGGAGCCCGAGGAGACCCTCACCCCCGACTGGAACGTGGCCCCGACCAAAGAGGTCTACGCCGTTCTGGAACGCCCCGTGAAGGAGGCGGCGGACCCCGGTCCGGTCCGTCAGCTGCGGAGACTCAAGTGGGGGCTCGTACCGTCCTGGGCCAAGACGCCCGAGGGCGGGGCGCGGATGATCAACGCGCGCGCGGAGACCGTGCACGAGAAGCCGTCGTTCCGGCGGCCCTTCGTCTCACGGCGCTGCATCCTCCCGGCCGACGGCTACTACGAGTGGGTCACCGGATCCGAGGAGCGGCAGCTGGAGGAGCGGGGCAGGAAGAAGCGGCCCCGCAAGCAGCCGTACTTCGTCACCCCGGCGGACGGCTCGGTCATGGCGATGGCCGGACTGTACGAGTTCTGGCGGGACCGCACGCTGCCGGACGACCATCCGTCGGCCTGGTGGGCGACCTGCTCGGTGATCACCACCGAGGCGGAGACGACCCCGTTGGCGGTGGCCCCGGCCGAGGGCCCCGGATCGCTGGCGGAGATCCATCCCCGGATGCCGCTGATGCTGACGCCGGACCGCTGGGACGCCTGGCTGGACCCGGCCCGTACGGACCCCGAGGAGCTGCGGGAACTGCTCGCCCCGCCGCCGGCCGGGCTGATGCGGGCGTACCCGGTCACGACGGCCGTCAGCAATGTCCGCAACAACGGACCCGAGCTGCTGGAGGAGCTGCCCGCGCCGGAGGAGAGCACGCTTTTCTGACGGACACCGGCCCCGCCTCCCCACGACCACGGCCCCGTCGGCCTCCGCGCTCCAGCGGCGCTGTGACGGAGGATGGCTGTGTGACAAGCGACACGACAGCCGACAGGACAGCCGAGCCGGACCGGCAGGCCGTCGAAACCCCGGCCGGGGACGCCCGGATCACCTGGCATCGCGCGAAGCGGCCCCGCCGCGTCCTCGCCCTCGGCCATGGCGCCGGCGGCGGGATCGAGGCGCGTGACCTCCGCGCCCTGGCCGCCGCGCTGCCCCCGCTCGGGGTAACCGTCGCCCTGGTGGAGCAGCCCTGGCGGGTGGCGGGCAAGAAGGTGGCACCCGCGCCGAAGACCCTCGACGCCGGCTGGCGCGCGCTCTGGCCCGCGCTGGAGAAGCCGGGGGTGCCGGTCGTCGCGGGCGGGCGCAGCGCAGGGGCGCGTGTGGCTTGTCGCACGGCGCGTGAGCTGGGCGCGCACGCCGTACTGGCCCTGAGCTTCCCGCTGCACCCGCCGGGCAGGCCGGAGAAGTCCCGCGCCACCGAGCTGCTGGAAGCGGGTGTGCCGACCCTGGTCGTGCAGGGCGGGAACGACCCGTTCGGCAAGCCCGCCGAGTATGCCGAGCTGCCGGGGGGCGCTGGAGGCGCCGGGGGTGCGGGGGCCGTCCCGGGTGGCTCGTACGAGCTCCTGGAGGTGCCTTACGGCGACCATGGATTCGCCGTGCCCAAGAGGGCGCCCCTCTCGCAGGACGAGGCCCTGGACATCATCACCGAGGGCGTCGCCGGCTGGCTCGCCGTGCCGGACGGGACCCGCTGAAACCTCCGGGGAATGTCCGGCGCGAAGTCGCTGTTGTGAGAAACATCGGTAGACAGAGCACGAGAGGGAGTCCGTCGTATGGGTTCGACCATCTGCCCGCGCCGCTCAGACGCCACTGACCTGGAGTGGACGGTGCTGTCCGCGGCAAAGACCGCTTCCCTTCGGGCGGCCGGCGGGGCGGACCGGCAGGCCCCGTCGCATCGAGGTCGACTATTCTCCGATTCGAGTGGGTCCGCATTCGGCCCCGCCACATCGTTGGAGGAGGTGGGTCCGGTCACTGGGACCGACGGAGCGACCGACGACGGCCACATCGAAGAGACCACCGCCGAGCGCAATGCCCGTTTCGAGAGGGACGCCCTCGGCTACCTGGACCAGATGTACTCGGCCGCGCTGCGTATGACGCGCAATCCGGCCGATGCCGAGGATCTGGTGCAGGAGACCTATGCCAAGGCGTACGGCTCCTTCCACCAGTTCCGTGAGGGAACCAACCTCAAGGCGTGGATGTACCGCATCCTCACGAACACATTCATCAACTCGTACCGCAAGAAGCAGCGCGAGCCCCAGCGAAGTGCCGCCGAGGAGATCGAGGACTGGCAGCTGGCACGCGCGGAGTCGCACATGTCGACAGGTCTGCGTTCCGCGGAGTCGCAGGCGCTCGACCATCTCCCGGACTCCGACGTGAAGGCCGCGTTGCAGGCGATTCCCGAAGAATTCCGTATCGCCGTGTATCTCGCCGACGTAGAGGGCTTTGCGTACAAGGAGATCGCGGACATCATGGGAACCCCCATCGGTACGGTCATGTCACGACTGCACCGAGGCCGCCGCCAGCTGCGCGGCATGCTGGAGGACTACGCCCGTGACCGCGGGCTCGTCCCGGCGGGTGTCGGAGAGTCGTTGGACGATCGGAAAGGTTCGGACTCATGAGCTGCGGAGAGCCGCATGAGACGGATTGCGCCGAGGTCCTCGATCATCTCTACGAGTTCCTCGACCGCGAGATGCCCGACAGCGACTGCACCAAGTTCGAGGTGCACTTCGAGGAGTGCTCCCCGTGCCTGGAGAAGTACGGCCTTGAGAAGGCCGTGAAGAAGCTGGTCAAACGGTGCTGCGGGCAGGACGACGTACCGGCCGATCTGCGGTCCAAGGTGATGGGGCGGATCGACCTGATCAGGTCGGGAGAGGCCGTGCCCGAACACGAGGTGTCGGCCGGCGCGGATCTTCCGGGCGTCGCCAAGGAATAGGGCCCGGCGAGTGGGCCGGGCGCGCAAGAAGTACCGGTAGGACAAGAAGCACCGGTAGGACAAGAAGTACCCGGTAGGAACGGACTGACGAGAGGGCGTATCGCGCGTGGCGCGGTGCGCCTTCGCGCGTATTCGCGCGCACCCCGCCCCGCCCGCGCGCATGACTCTCGCGCGCGTACCCACCGTATGTCCGCGTATATCACCGCTGTCACTCGAAGGGGCTAATCGGCGGCAAACGCCGGATGGTCGCCCTCCAACTCGCTAGCCTGACCCTCTGTTTGGGCCGGGCCGAGAAGGGGGGAATACGCCGTGAGGGCCATTCCGGTGGCGGCGCGCGTCTACATTCTGGGTACCGCGCTCTGCGCGGCCCTCTGTGTCCGTCCCGCGTTGCGCCCAGACCTGCCCTGGGAGGCGATGGCGCTGCTGGCGGCGCTGTACGCCTTCTGCGAGCTGCCCGCCCGCTGCCGCTGTCCGGGACGCTCGGTGAACGGTTCCGCACCGGTCGTCGCCGGATCGTTCTTTCCCGTGCTGCTCGCCGCCGCCCTCCTGCTCCCGCCCGCCGCCGCCGCGCTGGTCGCCGTGCCGGGCGCGCTGCTCGGCCGGATCGAACAGCGCCCGAGAAGCGCGCGGCGGATCTGGCGCACGGCGCAGCTCACCCTCGCCACCTGGGCGGCGGCGTGGGCGCAGGTGTTCTTCGGCGGTCCCGTCGCGCTCGGCGGCGGGGGGTACGGGCTGACGACTCCCGACTTCCCCTACGTGCTGCTGCCCACCGGAGCCGCGGCCCTCGCCTTCTGTCTGGTGCTCTCCGCGCTCGACGGCGGCATCCTGGTCACCGCCGAGCGGCTGCCGCTGCGCACCGCCTGGCGCGGGCTGCTGCCGCGCTCGCTCGCCCCGCTCGGCGCGCACGGGCTCGCCGGGCTGATGATGGCCGTTCTGTGGCGCAGTCCCTTCGGGCCGCTCTCCGCGCTCTTCGTGCTGCTGCCGATGTACATCTCCTGCTGGGTCTTCGCCCAGTACCACCGCGAACGCGCCGCCCACCAGGCCACCATCAGGGCGCTCGTCCAGGCCGTCGACATCAAGGACCGGTACACCCGCGGACACAGTGAGCGGGTGGGGCACGCCTCCGTGCTGATCGCCCATGAGCTGGGCATGGAGCGGGAACGGATCGAAGTGCTCCGGTTCGCCGGGATCCTGCACGATGTCGGCAAACTCGGCGTCCCGACCCGGGTGCTGCGCAAGGACGGCCCGCTGACACCCGAGGAGCGCGGGGTGATCGAACTGCACCCCGAGTACGGGCACGAGATGGTGCGCGGCATCGGATTCCTGGGCGAGGCGCGGTCCGCGATCCTGCACCACCACGAACGGCTCGACGGCACCGGCTATCCGTTCGGACTCGCCGGGAAGCGGATCCCCGAGTTCGCCCGGGTGGTGGCCGTGGCCGACGCCTTCGACGCGATGACCTCGACCCGTTCGTACCGGCGGGGGCGGCCGGTGCCCACCGCGCTGGCGGAGCTGGAGCGGTGTGCGGGGACGCAGTTCGATCCACGGATGGTGCGGGCGCTGGTACGGGCGTTGGACCGGCGCGGCTGGCAGACGGTGGTCACGGCGGACGAGGCCG
Source organism: Streptomyces sp. NPDC102274 (assembly GCF_044766385.1). NCBI lineage: Bacteria > Bacillati > Actinomycetota > Actinomycetes > Kitasatosporales > Streptomycetaceae > Streptomyces > Streptomyces sp. NPDC102274. The sequence goes on from NZ_JBIWLW010000003.1 coordinate 242,146, forward strand.
CTCCACCGGGCCCGCCGCCCGCCGCCGTACCGTCCGCGGCGTCATCGAGCGCGTCCCCCGCCGCGTCCCCCGCCGCGTCCCCCGCCGCGTCATCCGCCCTTCCGGCAGCCCCGCCCTCTGCCCCGTCCCGTGTCCAAACCGTCCTTCCGGCGCCTGCCGCGGTCGGGCGCGGAAACGTCCCTCCGGCCCGGACCGGCGGCACCGGCCGGACGCCCCAGGCCGGCCGTAATGCCGGGACCACCCGGAGCGGCCGGAGCGGCGGGCGATGACCTCGGCCGCGGTCCGGTCGTCGGCCGCCGGTCGCCACCCCGTCGCCCGCACCGTCATCGCGGTGTACGGCGCGGCGGCGCTGCTGACCGCCGTCGGGCTCGGCTCCACGCTCTGGCACGGCCTCGCCGACCCCCGGATCGCGCTGGCCTTCGGCGTACTCATCGCCGTCGGTGAGCTGGCGCGCTGGGGCGCGCTGCCCGGCGAGCGGGAGCCCGCGCCGGTCGCCGCCGCCGGGGCCCTCGCGTACGCGCTGCTCGGTGAGAACGCCGGACAGCCGGTGGGCCACGGCGTGCTCCAGACCGTCACCGTCGTCCTCACAGCCGCGCTCGCCGGGGCCGTACCGCATGTCGCCCGGGGGCGCGGGCCCGTGCTCGACCACATCGTGAGACGCGTTCTCACCGTCGGCTTCGCCGCTGTCTGCTTCCAGCCGCTCTACGACATGGCCGAACTGCGGGAACGGTTCGGCGCCGGTCCCGGCTACGCGATACTCCTGCTCCTGCTGCTGGGGCTCACCGCGCTCTGCGACGCCGTACTGGCCGCGCTCACCCTGCGGGCTCGCACCCGCCACCCCTTCGGGCCCCTGCTCCGCGACGAGTTGCGCGCGCTGCTGCACATCGGCTCCGCCGTCTGTGCCACCGGAGCGGTGATCGCGCTCGGGGTCGCCGTCGCCGGGCTGTGGGCGCTGCCGGTGTTCTGTGTGCCGCTGCTGCTGACCCAGCTGTCCTTCCGGCGGTACGCCGCCGTGCGCACGACCTACCGGCAGACGATCGCCTCCCTCGCCCGCGCCACCGAGATCGCCGGATACACCCCCCAGGGCCATGCCCGCAGGGTCGCGGAACTGAGCCTGGCCGTCGGCCGTGAGCTGAGGCTCTCCGGCCCCGAACTGACCGTTCTGGAGTACGCCGCCCTGATGCACGACATCGGCCAGCTGTCCCTGGTCGACCCGGTGCCCGACGGCGCCACCGCCCTGCTGCCCGTCACCGAACAGCGGCGGATCGCCCTGCTCGGCGGCGCGGTGGTCCGCCAGACCGGGGTGCCCGCCGCCGTCGCGGTGGTGGTGGAGCGGCAGGCGGACCCGTACCGGGAACAGCCGATGTCCGCCCGGATTGTCCGCGCCGTCAATGCGTACGACGACCTGGCCGGGGAATGTGGCACTGCGAGTGGACCGCTCAGCGCGCTGGAGCGGCTCCGGCTCGGGACGGCGCACGACTACCAGCCCGAGGTGGTGGAATCCCTGGCGCGCGTGCTCTCCCGAGGATGGTCGGGACCCCGGTCCGACGGGGTAACCCATGGGTAATGAGCGGGCGTCCGACCGAGCATGGTTGGATGCGAAGAAGAGCAAGATGTGGTGTCCGGGGGCACTGACCCGAACGACCGGCAGGCGGGAATCGTGAGGATCTTCGGGAAGGTACGGCATCGGCCCTCCGCCTCGTGGCGGCAGGCCACCGACCGCGCGTTCACGCTGATCGGTGACGGCAGGTACGAGGACGCGGGGGCGCTGCTGACGCGCGCGGCGGATCTGGAGCCCTGGCTCTCCGAGTCCTGGTTCAATCTGGCGCTGCTGCACAAGTTCCGGCACGACTGGGAGCAGGCGCGGGCCGCCGGGCTGCGCGCCGTCGCCCTGCTGGACAAGGAGACCGGCGCCCCCGACTGGTGGAACGTCGGGATCGCCGCCACCGCGCTCCAGGACTGGCCGCTGGCCCGCCGCGCCTGGCAGGCGTACGGACTGCGGGTGCCGGGCAATCCGCACACCGTCGAGGCCAACGGCGAGCCCGAGGGCATGGAGCTGGGCAGCGCGGCCGTCAGGCTCTCGCCGGAGGGCGAGGCCGAGGTCGTCTGGGGCCGCCGTCTCGACCCGGCCAGAATAGAAGTGCTCTCGATCCCGCTGCCCTCGTCGGGCAGGCGCTGGGGCGAGGTCGTGCTGCACGACGGCGTGCCGAACGGTGAGCGCACGACGGCATCGAGCCCGGACGGCACCACCCGCGCCTACCCGGTCTTCGACGAGATCGAGCTGTGGGCCCCCTCGCCCGTGCCCACCTGGGTGGTGCTGCTCGAAGCGGCGACCGAGGAGGACCGGGACGCCCTGGAGCGGCTGGCCGCCGATGCCGGATTCGCCGCCGAGGACTGGTCCTCGTCCGTACGGCTCCTCTGCCGGGCCTGCTCGGAGTCCACGATGCCGAGCGCCGAGGGCGACGGCGAGCATCTCGACCCGCACGACCACAGCGAGCCGGGCCATCCGGGGCCGCTGGGCCACCGCACGGCCGGCGACCTGTGGGCCCCCGAGCGCGAGTGCGGGATAGCGGCCCCGGCCGCGCTGGTACGCGGCCTGCTGGACGGCTGGGTCGCCGACAGCCCGGACACCCGTGAGTGGCGCGATCTCGAAGAGGTCTGCTGAGCGCTCCCCGAGAGGGGAGATCCGCCGGGCCGGTAAGGGAGATCCGCTGGGGCACGGGGGAGATCCGCCGGGGGACCGGGGAAGATCCGCCGGAGCGGCAGGGGAGATCCGCCGGGGCACGGGGGGAGATCCGCCGGGGCCGTCTGCCGGGAACGTGCTGAGACTCCCCGAGGGCTGCCCTTAGGCTGTATGGGCACATCGCACGGATCGTGCAGGCAGCATCGGGTACCGAGGAAGGCGTACTGCGGACATGGCGCAGCAGGAGACGGACCAGCGGATCGACAGAGGGACCTCGGTGGCGGAGCCGGGGGACGGGTTCGTCGTGGACACGGAGGACGCCGAGGCGCGCGAGCTGGCGCACCGCGAGCGAGGCACGTCCCGCCCGATCACCATCGTCGGGAATCCGGTGCTCCACAAGGAGTGCCGGGACGTCACGGAGTTCGGTGACGAGCTCGCCGCGCTGATCGACGACATGTTCGCCAGCCAGCACGCGGCCGAGGGCGTGGGCCTGGCCGCCAACCAGATCGGTGTGGACCTGAAGGTCTTCGTCTACGACTGCCCGGACGACGACGGCGTACGGCACGTCGGCGCCATCTGCAACCCGGTGCTGGAGGAACTGCCGCCCGCCGAGCGGCATCTCGACGACTCCAACGAGGGCTGTCTCTCCGTGCCGACGGCGTACGCGTTGCTCCCGCGCCCCGACTACGCGGTGGTACGCGGTCAGGACGCTCAGGGCAACCCCGTCAGGGTGCGCGGCACGGGCTACTTCGCCCGCTGCCTCCAGCACGAGACGGACCACCTCTACGGGTACCTGTACATCGACCGTCTCTCGAAGCGCGACCGCAAGGACGCGCTCCGGCAGATGGCGGAGAACACCCCGCGCTACGAGACGGTTCCCAACCCCTGAGGGACCCCCGCCCCCGCGAGCGGCGGCGGGGGCGCCACCGTGCGCTGGTACTCCTCCCAGATCAGCGGCGGGAACGCGCTGCCCCGCTCGGAGTCGGGGCCGCCCACGCCCTGCATGGGAAGCAGGTTCGGGACGTCGGGCTTCGTGCGGAACATCGTGACCGAGGTGCTCAGTTCGCTGGTCGTACCGATGAACCAGGCTGATTTCATCCGGTCGTTGGGACCGGTCTTGCCGACCTGGACCGGGTAGTGGACCTTCCGGTCCTTCGGGGGTTCGAGGGCGCTCCAGCCGACCCGCTGGAGCGCCGCGCCGACGATCGCGGCCACCTTCGGGTCTATCGCGCGCCGTGCCTCGGGCTTCTCGAAGCCGTCGACCTCGACGCCGTCCCGCTCGATCCTGGTCACCGAGTACGGCTCCGTCGCCCGGCCCTCGTTGATGAAGGTCGTATAGGCGCTGGCCAGCCGGACGGCGCTGGGGGTCGAGGTGCCGATCGAGAACGTCGGCTCCAGCTTCGCCATGCTCTCCTCGCGCAGCCCCGCCGCGATCGCCAGCTTCTCGACCGTCTTCAGCCCGATGGCCTTGCCGGTCTGCACGAACGGGGTGTTGTCCGAGTCCACCAGAGCCTGGGCGAGGTCCCAGGGCATCGGCTCGGACCGCGCCGGTGCTACGGGTTTCAGTGCCTTCCCGTCGTCGGCGGGAAGGGCGGACGGATGCTTCCGGGCGCTGACGCGCTCCAGGGCGGCGGCGTACACGAAGGGCTTGAACGCGGAGCCCGCGGGCACGCCCGAGGTGTCCGCGTTGTTGCTGAAGTGCTCAATGGCGTCCGCGCCGCCGTACACCGCGACGATCGCCCCGTCCTCGGGCCGTACGGAGGCCGCGCCGACCTGCGCACGCTGGTCGGCCGCGCGTTTCTTCGGATCCAGGCGGTCCGCGCGTACCTTCTCGACGGCCTTGGTCAGCGCGCGCACCTTGTCCTTCTCGAAGGTGGTGTGGACGCGGTAGCCGCCACCGGCGAGATCCTTGTCGGTGATCTCCGTGCGGCTCTTGATGTACTTGTTGGTGATGTCGACGAGATAGCCGATCTGTCCCGCCTGGCTGGTCGGCTTGACGGGCGGTTTCGGCTCGGGGAACGACGTGTACTTCGCGCGTTCCCCGGCGCTCATCGAGCCGGTCTCGACCTGACGGTCCAGGATCCAGCTCCACCGTTCCACGGCCCGCTTGTGGTTCGCGGGGCCGAGGGCCGGGTCGTAACTGTCCGCGCCCTTGAGGAGTGTGGCGAGCAGGGCGCCCTGACTGGGGTTCAGGTCCTTGGCGGGGACACCGTAATACGCGTACGAGGCGGCCTGGACGCCGTACGAGTCGCGGCCGAACCACGAGGTGTTCAGATAGCCCTGCAGGATCTCGGACTTGGGCTTCTGATTGCTGACTTTCAGGGAGAGGAAGAGCTCCTTGACCTTGCGAGTGATCGTCTGGTCCTGGCTCAGATAGGTGTTCTTCACATACTGCTGGGTGATCGTGGAACCGCCCTGGGTCTCCTCTCCCTTGACGATGTTCACGGCGGCGCGGGCGATGCCCGTCACCGAGATGCCCGCGTCCCTGTAGAAGTCCGCGTTCTCCGCCGCGATGACGGCGTTCCGGACGGACTTGGGCACCTGCGCGAGCGTGATGTCCTGCCGGTTCGTATCGCCCACGCTCACCATCCGGCTGCCGTCCGCCCAGTAGTAGACGGTGGCCTGCCGGCGCGCGGAGTCGTGCTCGTCCGGGATCTCGACGCTCAGGTAGATGGCCACGAACAGGCCCGCGAGCGCGCCGACGGAGAGCAGGAACAGGCCGGAGACGAGCTTCCAGGAGGGCAGCCAACGCCGAAGGCCGCGCCGGCCGTCTCGGGGGAAGTCGATGCGCCGGCGGCGTGGCTCGCGGCGGTCGGCCTGGATGTCGTCGCTGTCGGACGGCGGTTCCGTGTGGTTCGCGCGGCGTATGCGGGGCAGCCTCATGGGGGGTGCGGACCTCCTGGATCATGAGCCGCCACTCGAGGGGATGGCGAACTCGGCCGGGAAGATCTCCGGGCGGCGACCGCGGTTGGTTCGTTCGCGGAACCTCCACATCCCGATCGGCGCTCTTCCACTTCCGCTCCGCCTTGCCGGGGACCGGTTGACGCGCGTCGACCTGTACGCCAATCTCTGCGTACAACTCAGCCCCGGCACAGGGAGATCCGATGCTCAGACGCACCGTCCGACTGCTCCTCAGCCTTGTCATGGCCATGTCCTTCGCCTGGGCCGGAGCGCTCGCCACGGCCGGTACGGCACACGCCGACGGCTGCTACACGTGGTCCCGCACGCTCTCCGAGGGCGCCTCTGGCGCCGATGTCACCCAGCTCCAGATCCGGGTGGCCGGCTATCCGGGGACCGGCGCGGTACTCGCCATCGACGGCGCGTACGGCCCGGCGACCACCGCCGCCGTGAAGCGCTTCCAGTCCGCGTACGGGCTGGCGGCCGACGGGGTCGCGGGCCCCGCGACCTTCAGCAAGTTCTACGCGCTCCAGGACGACGACTGCACGCCGATCCACTTCAGCTACGCCGAGCTGAACACCTGCAACAGCACATGGGCGGGCGGCGCGGTGACCGCGGCCACCGCCAAGTCCAACGCCCTGCGCACGATGTGGAAGCTGGAGGCGATGCGCCACGCGCTGGGCGACCAGCCCCTCCGGGTCACCAGCGGCTTCCGCTCACAGGCGTGCAACAGCGCGGTCGGCGGGGCGGCGAGCAGCCGCCATCTCTACGGGGACGCCGCCGACATCGGTGCCGGGCCGCACTCGCTCTGCACACTGGCGCAGACGGCCCGTAACCACGGCTTCAACGGGATCCTCGGCCCCGGCTACCCGGGCCACGACGACCACGCGCACGTCGACCACCGGCCGAGCCGCTACTGGTCGGCGCCGAGCTGCGGCATCTGACCCGCGCGGCGCGTCGCGTGACCGCGCGGCGCGTCGCGTTCCGGGGCCTCACGCGGCGTGCGAGGGGCCCCGGAACGTACGGCGGTACGTGTTCGGGGTCGTCCCGAGCGTCCGCAGGAAGTGATGGCGCAGCCCGGCCGCGTTCCCGAACCCGGCCCGGCCGGCGACGCTGTCCACCGTCTCGTCCGTCGCCTCCAGCAACTCCTGTGCCAGCAGCACCCGCTGGCGCAGCAGCCAGCGGTACGGAGTGGTCCCCGTCTCCTGCTGGAAGCGGCGGGCGAACGTGCGCGGCGACATATGGGCACGCTCGGCCAGCTGCTCGACGGTCATCTCGCGGTCCAGGTGCCGTTCCATCCAGCCGAGGACGTCGCCGACCGTGTCACAGCGGCTGCGGGGCAGCGGGCGTTCGATGAACTGGGCCTGGCCGCCGTCGCGGTGCGGCGGTACGACCATGCGGCGCGCGATCGCGTTGGCGACCTCGGGGCCGTGCTCCTTCCGTACGAGATGGAGGCAGGCGTCGATCCCGGCGGCGGTGCCGGCCGAGGTGATCACCGGCCCCTCGTCCAGGTACAGCACGTCCGGCTCGACAACGGCCCGCGGGTAGGCGCGGGCCAGCTCCGCCGCGTGCCGCCAGTGCCCGGCGCACCGGCGCCCGTCCAGCAGCCCGGCGGCGCCGAGTACGAAGACCCCGGAACACACGCTCAGCACCCGAGAGCCCCGGTCCACGGCGCGGCGCAGCGCGGCGAGCAGCTCCGGCGGGTACTCGCGGCGCGCGTACGAGTCTCCGGCCGGTACGGCGATCAGATCGGCCTCTTCGAGGCGGTCCAGACCGTGCAGCGAGCCGATCGTGAACCCCGCGTGGGTCCGCAGCACGGGCCCCTCGGCCGACACCACCGCGAAATCGTGCACGGGGAGATCCTCGTCGCTCCGGTCGAGACCGAACACCTCACAGAGGACGCCGAGCTCGAAGGGATGTACTCCGTCCAGCAGGACGGCGGCCACATTGTTCAGCATGGATCCAGTGTGGCAGTAATTCGATGGTTGATGACAGTACTGCCACTGCTTTCGATGCCGGAGACCGGCGAGAGTGGGGACATGGACACCTTCCTGACAGTTCTCGCCCTTATCGCCCTGTTTGTTCTGATGGGTCTGCCGCCGCTGATCTGGCACCTCAAGGACCGGGCGATCGACCGCCAGCTACGCCGTGCCGAACACCCGGAACGCCAGGAGAACGCCCCGCGCCCCGCCGCCACCCCGCCACGGTCCCGTGCGCGAGCCCCGCGCACAGTGCACCGACCGCGTACCACAGCAGGTCAGGGGCGTTGAAGGTCGAGCCGAGCACCAGCCGCGCGAGCACACTGCGCGCGGCCAGCTCGCCCGGAAGGTCAGTGAGCTGAAACAGCTCGACGGCCCAGCTGAACCCGAGCGCGACACCCCCGGCGACGAGCGGCCGCGCCCGGGGAGCGACCAGCACGGCCAGCGTGTACACGAGCACGGTATAGAGCGCGTCCCCGCCGTACTTGACGACGTCACCGCCCCCGGACCCCACACCCCGGATCCCGAGCCCGGCCCCCACGGTCAGCAGCGCGGCACCACCGGCGACCAGGCGCGTACGCACGAGAGTTCCCATGGGGGGAGACCTTAGAGGTCGCGCACATAGGTGGGGCGGCGTCGCGTGCCGATGGGCGGCGCCCGGCGGCGTTGTCGTCGGTCCACGAAGCTCCGCTTCGCCTCCCTCCTCCGCCTTGCCACGCTTGCCCCTCACCCCGCTCCTTCCTCCACCCCACCTATGTGCGCGACCTCTTAGTCCGACCGTCGCATGCGCCCGGTCAGGTCCGGCGCCCTCCAGCAGGATGCCTTCCAGCAGGACGTCGACCTGAATCGGGGTCTTCAAAGTTGAGCGGTGCGGAGGTGTCCGCGGGCTCGATTCCGAGTGGTTACCGCACCTGGCACCCGCTCGCGAAGCGGCTGTGGGACTCCCTTCAGGACTCCGGGCAGGCCGACTTCTATCAAGCGAGCGACTGGACCCTGGCCTACTCGCTGTGCGAAGCCCTCTCCTACTACAAGAAGTCGGGGAAGCGTTCGGGACAGATGCTCCAGACCATCTACTCAGCCTTCGAGCGGCTGCTCGCCGTCGATGAGCCAGAAGTCCGCTGCGGGCAAGGCGACCCCGAGAGCCTGACGGCGAGGCAGCCAGCGCACCTGTTCCCCGGCTTCGATGTTCAAAGGCGTCGTGAGGCGGGGCAGTTGCCGCTGTTGGGATCGATCCCGATGAACCGTAAATCCATAGTGACCTCACTTCATGTCGGCGAGGTCATCGACGGTATGGGTTTCGTGGGGCCGTCTTCAACGAGACTGCAGCGCCTTGCAGATGGACTGGGGAGACGGGCACGGTGGAGGTCAGGCGGGGGTGGTCGGCTGGGTGCCGGCGAACGCGATGAAGGCGTTCCAGTGGTCGGTGGGGAAGTGAAGTATGGGGCCCTGTACGTGCTTTGAGTCGCGGACGTGGACGGTGTGAGGGGCGGCGGCCACCTCTACGCAGTCCCCGCCGTCAGATCCGCTGTAGCTGCTCTTGAACCACGTCAGGTGAGATGACTGGTTGGCAGAGTGTTCGTTGTTCATGCCTCTCCCGCAACTCGCTCGATCAATTGCGCAGATGCCTCCGCGTTCAGGGCCTGCGTCCGCAGCTTGCCATAGCGCAGGGTGAAGCCACTGACCTGTGCGGCGTCGGTGATCACCAGCCCAACTCCCTGCGACTCGATATAGCCGACATGGCGATGCTCCAAGGTCTCCATGAGGACCACAGGTCCATTCAGTCCTGGGTGGAAACCACGGTCCGAGGGCATGACCTGGATCTCGACATTGCGCATTTGGCCTTGCTTGAGCAAGTGTTGAAGCTGCCCTCGCACCACCTCGGGGCTGCCCGCCATACTCATCAAGGCCGTTTCGCCGATGATGAAGCATGTCTCCACCATGGGTGTTCGCGTCAGCAGCTTCTGTCGGCTGAGCCTGGCTTCAGTGTGCTGTTCGATCACCTCCTCGCTGAGCGGTGGGCAATGCGCCGAGAACAACGCCCGCGCGTAGTCCTCGGTCTGGAGCAATCCAGGGATGAGCAAAGGTTCGTAGCACATTCGACTGATGGCCTCCGCCTCGATCAGGGCGAAGTCCTGGAAGAACAGCGGGAGCTTTGCGAGATCCACATCGTCTTGCAGGACCGCCAGCGCTCCCTGCGCGTTCAACGCCTGCTCCGCCCTCTCCGTGAACATTGCCTTGGCTGGCCGTCGGCCCTGCTCGATGGACGCGACCTGTTCGTACGAGTAGCCCACCACATCGGCGAACGCCTCCTGGGTCAGCCCGGCTCTGTTCCGGAAGAGCTTGACCAACTTGCCGTAGCCGACCCAGATGCCCGGTCGGTCGTCGGCCGGAGAACGTTGCTTCTTCGTGCGGCTGGTTCCCATACGTCTCACACTCCAACGCGTGTGCCATTTGCGAATGCCTCTTACCGGCCAACGCCCGGTACTGCGCGAACGGCACGGGTTGCGACCCGTACAAAAAAGTGGCCGACCCGTACCAGCGCGTCAGGTACGACCGCCTGACCTGGCAACACTATGCGCGTGACGGGACCGTTACCCTATGAAGTCGGAAATCGCCGCCCCCACGGTCTCAACGGGCCCGGCCGTCCCCGCCCAACTCACCTCCCCGCCCCCGCTTTCGCCGCTGTATCCGCCCTCTCGGATCAGGCTCAGTTCCAGCCATCGCGGTGCGCGGCTCGCGCGGTTGCTCGCCGCGCAGCAGCTGGCGGAGTGGGGGATTCCACGTACGACGTCCACCGGCACCGTCGTCGTCGCCGTTGTCGCCGAGCTGGCCGCGAACGCCGTGACGCACGGCCGTACCCCCGGGCGGGACTTCGAGGTGCGGCTGGCGCTCTCGGCCGTCGTCGTCCGGGGCGAGGTCCTCGACACCCGGCCCGACCGGCTTCCCCGTGTCCCGGGCCTTACGCTCCCGCCCCCACCGGACGCGACCAACGGGCGCGGGCTGCTGCTCGTCGCCGCGTATGCCGACCGGTGGGGGTGGAGTGTGCGTGATGCGTACACCACCAAGACCGTCTGGGCCGAGGTGGACTACCGAAGAGTCTAGAAGTCGTCAGAGTCTAGAAGTCGTCGTCGAAGCCGACCGTGCCCTCGACCGCGACCTGGTACGCCGACGGGCGGCGCTCGAAGAAGTTCGTCAGCTCCTGGACGCCCTGGAGCTCCATGAAGGAGAACGGATTCCGGGAGCCGTAGACCGCCGGGAAGCCCAGCCGCTGGAGGCGCTGGTCCGCGACGCACTCCAGGTACTCGCGCATCGACTCGGTGTTCATGCCCGGCAGACCGTCGCCGCACAGGTCGCGGCCGAATTGCAGCTCCGCCTCGACGGCCTCCTTCAGCATGTCCGTGACCTGCCGCTCAAGTGCGTCGTCGAAGAGGTCGGGCTCCTCCTTGCGGACCGTGTCCACGACCTCGAACGCGAAGTTCATATGCATCGTCTCGTCACGGAACACCCAGTTGGTGCCGGTGGCCAGGCCGTGCAGCAGGCCGCGCGAGCGGAACCAGTAGACGTACGCGAACGCGCCGTAGAAGAACAGCCCCTCGATACAGGCCGCGAAGCAGATCAGATTCAGCAGGAAGCGCCGGCGGTCCGCCTTCGACTCCAGGCGGTCGATCTTCTCCACCGAGTCCATCCATGTGAAGCAGAACCGCGCCTTCTCGCGGATCGACGGGATCTCCTCCACCGCGTCGAAGGCCGCCGCGCGGTCGTCCGGATCGGGCAGATACGTGTCCAGCAGCGTCAGATAGAACTGGACGTGTACGGCCTCCTCGAAGAGCTGGCGGGAGAGATAGAGCCGCGCCTCGGGGGAGTTGATGTGCTTGTAGAGCGTCAGCACCAGATTGTTCGACACGATCGAGTCGCCCGTCGCGAAGAACGCGACCAGCCGGCCGATCATGTGCTGCTCGCCGGGGGAGAGCTTGGCGAGGTCGGCGACGTCGGAGTGCAGGTCGACCTCCTCCACCGTCCAGGTGTTCTTGATCGCGTCGCGGTAGCGCTCGTAGAAGTCCGGGTAGCGCATCGGCCGCAGTGTCAGCTCGAAGCCCGGGTCCAGGAGGTTCTTGGCGGTTGTCACGGTTGGTTCGGTGGTCATTTACTGGCACGCCTCGCAGGACTCGGGGTTTTCCAGGGAGCAGGCGATGGCGTCCTCATCGGGCGTCATCTGCGCGGGGACCGGCGCGGGTACGGGCACGGGCGCGGGTACGGGCGCCTGTGCCGCCCGCGCGATACGCGTCGCCGGGCGCGAGCGCAGGTAGTACGTCGTCTTGAGGCCCTTCTTCCAGGCGTACGCGTACATCGAGCTGAGCTTCCCGATGGTCGGCGTTTCCAGGAACAGGTTCAGCGACTGGCTCTGGTCGAGGAACGGCGTACGGGCCGCCGCCATGTCGATCAGGCCGCGCTGCGGGATCTCCCACGCCGTGCGGAACAGCTCGCGCACCTCCGCCGGGATCCAGGTGAAGCCCGCCACCGAGCCGCTCGACTCGCGCAGCGCCTCGCGCGTCTGCGCGTCCCAGACACCGAGCCGCTTCAATTCGTCCACCAGGTACGAGTTGACCTGGAGGAACTCCCCGGAGAGTGTCTCGCGCTTGAAGAGGTTGGAGACCTGCGGCTCGATGCACTCGTACACGCCCGCGATCGAGGCGATCGTCGCCGTCGGCGCGATCGCGAGGAGCAGGGAGTTGCGCATACCGGTCGTGGCGATCCGGGCGCGCAGCGCGTCCCAGCGCTCCGGCCAGTTCAGCTCCACGTCGTAGTGGTCGGGGTGCAGCACCCCGCGCGCGGCGCGCGTCTCGGACCAGGCGGGGAGCGGGCCGTTGCGCTCGGCGAGCGCGCAGGACGCCTCGTACGCGGCGAGCATGATCCGCTCGGCGATCTTCGTGGAGAGGGCGGCGGCCTCGGCGGAGTCGAAGGGCAGCCGCTTCTTGAAGAAGACGTCCTGGAGGCCCATCGCGCCCAGGCCCACCGGGCGCCACTTCGCGTTGGACCCGGCGGCCTGCTCGGTCGGGTAGAAGTTGATGTCCACGACCCGGTCGAGGAAGGTCACGGCCGTACGGACGGTCTCGTCGAGCCGCTCCCAGTCGAGGTCGCCCGACTCCAGCACGAACGAACCGAGGTTGATGGAGCCGAGGTTGCAGACGGCCGTCTCCCCGTCGTCCGTCACCTCCAGGATCTCCGTGCAGAGATTGGACGAGTGGACGACACGGCCGGGCTCGGCGGTCTGGTTCGCCGTACGGTTCGAGGCGTCCTTGAAGGTCATCCAGCCGTTGCCGGTCTGGGCGAGGGTGCGCATCATCCGGCCGTACAGCTCGCGGGCCGGGATGGTCCTGCGGGCCAGTCCCGCGGCCTCCGCCTCGCGGTAGCGCGCGTCGAACGCGTCGCCCCACAGGTCGACCAGTTCCGGCACGTCGGCGGGGGAGAAGAGGGACCAGACGCCGTCCGAGTCGACCCGGCGCATGAACTCGTCCGGGATCCAGTGCGCGAGATTCAGATTGTGCGTACGGCGGGCGTCCTCGCCGGTGTTGTCGCGCAGCTCCAGGAACTCCTCCAGATCCGCGTGCCAGGTCTCCAGGTAGACGCAGGCCGCGCCCTTGCGCCGGCCGCCCTGGTTGACGGCCGCGACCGAGGAGTCGAGGGTGCGCAGGAACGGGACGATGCCGTTGGAGTGCCCGTTGGTGCCCCGGATCAGCGAACCGCGCGAACGGATACGGGAGTACGAGAGGCCGATGCCGCCCGCGTGCTTCGAGAGCCGCGCCACCTGGTGGTAGCGGTCGTAGATCGAGTCCAGCTCGTCCAGCGGGGAGTCCAGCAGATAGCAGGAGGACATCTGCGGGTGGCGCGTACCGGAGTTGAAGAGGGTGGGGGAGGACGGGAGGTAGTCCAGCCTGCTCATCAGGCGGTAGAGCGCGGCGACCTCGTCGAGTGCGCGGACGCTCTCGTCCTCGGCCAGTCCGCAGGCCACGCGCAGCATGAAGTGCTGCGGGGTCTCGATGACCTGGCGGGTGATCGGGTGGCGGAGCAGATAGCGGCTGTAGAGGGTACGCAGCCCGAAGTAGCCGAAGCGGTCGTCGGCGTTCCGGTCGATGAGCGCGTCGAGGAAGTCGGCGTGGAGGATGACGAAGGCGGCGGTACGGTCCGCGATCAGGCCCTCGCGGTGGCCGACGGCGACGGACGCGGAGAACGCCACCGAGCCCTGGCCCGCGGCCTCGTCGGCGATGGTGCGGGTCAGCAGCCTCGCCGCGAGCAGGGAGTAGGCGGGGTCCTCGGAGATGAGCCCCGCCGACGCCTCGGTGGCGAGCGCGCGCAGCTCGGCCTCGTCCGACCGGGCGTTACGGCCGCGTAGCGCGGCGGCGGCGACTCTTCCGGGGTCGGTGTCGGGCAGATCGGCGGTCAGGTTCGTCAGGGTCCGCAGCAGTGCGGTCCCGGGTCCGTCGGCCGCCCGCGCGGTGGCCTCGGAGATGCCTGAAGCCGGATCGGCTGGCGCGATGGTCACGTGGTGCTCTCCCTCGCTCGGCTCTGGGCCGTCGGGAGGGGAGCGGGCTTGTTCTCGCGGTACGGAGCGTACGGCCCGGATCCGGGCAGCGCGGCGTACGGCGCCCACCGGCCCATCCACGAGGCCCGGACGTCTCGGCGTCCGGTTCGGTCGAACCGGGCGCACTGCCGGCAGGTGTTCGGACTCGTGGGTACGGCAAAGCACACCACATCACACCGTTGCGGGACAGTTCCGGATTCGCACCGGATTCCCCTGCGTAGACAGCGAGGTCGAGCATACATGTGGGGGCTGGCTCGGGTACCACCCCCCAGATGTTGTGTCGTGCGTCATCCTGTCCGTGGCCGCGCGGACAACGGAAGGGCCGCCGGATCCCCCGCGTACCAAGGGATCCGGCGGCCCTTCCGGACAGGGCCCAGCCGTACGGCAACCGGTCAGCGGCCTCCCGGGCCGCCCGACGTCGGTGCTGGGAGTTCGACCTTCACGCCCGGTTCGCCCGCGTCCGCCGTGTAGTCGGTGGGGCTCGTCTCGTCCGTGCCCTCCGGGGCCTTGGCCGCGCGCAGGACGAAGGTGAGCGCCACCGTCACCACCAGGTTGAGCACGAACGCGGTGAGGCCGATGTAGCCGATCTCACCCAGGCCGGGGATCTCCTTGGACGAGCCCCCGAAGTGCGCCTGGGTCGGGCTGGCCACGCCGTACGCGGCCGCCGTGCCGTAGACCATGCCGACGGCCCAGCCCGCGAGCAGCGCCCAGCGGTGGAACCAGCGGGTGAACAGACCGCCCACCAGCGCCGGCATCGTCTGGAGGATCCAGATCCCGCCCAGCAGCTGGAAGTTGATCGCGACCGTCTTGTCCATGGTCAGGACGAAGGCCAGCGCGCCCACCTTCACCAGCAGTGAGACCAGCTTCGAGACCTTGGTCTCCTGCGCGGGTGTGGCGTCCGGTTTGATGAAGTCCTTGTAGATATTGCGGGTGAAGAGATTCGCCGCCGCGATCGACATGATCGCGGCCGGCACCAGCGCGCCGATGCCGATGGCCGCGAAGGCCACCCCCGCGAACCAGTCGGGGAACATCGTCTCGAAGAGCTGCGGGATCGCCAGCTGTCCGTTGTCGACCTTGACCCCGGCGGCGATCGCCATGAAGCCGAGCAGCGCCAGCAGACCCAGCATCAGGGAGTACAGCGGGAGGATCGTGGTGTTGCGCCGGATCACCTCGCGGCTGCGACTGGAGAGCGTCGCCGTGATGGAGTGCGGATACATGAAGAGCGCGAGCGCGGAACCGAGCGCCAGCGTGGCGTAGCCCCACTGCCCGGCCTCGCCCGGCGCGAGCGAGCCCCGTGGCTGGCCGGTCGCCGGGTTGGTCTGCGCGAAGGCGTCCCCGGCCTTGGCGAAGATGTCGTCGAACCCGCCCAGCTTGATGGGGATGTAGATGATCGCCACGACGATCACGATGTAGATCAGTGTGTCCTTGACGAAGGCGATCAGCGCGGGCGCCCGCAGCCCCGACGAGTAGGTGTACGCGGCGAGCACACCGAAGGCGATCAGCAGCGGCAGGTCCTTGATGAACCAGTGGGTGTTCTCACCGCCGCCGACGCCCATCACGTCCAGCACCGCCTGGATGCCGACGAGCTGGAGCGCGATGTACGGCATCGTGGCGAGGATGCCGGTGACGGCGACCGCCAGCGACAAGCCCTTCGATCCGAACCGGCCGCGGACGAAGTCCGAGGTGGTCACGTATCCGTGCTTGTGCGACACCGACCAGAGCCGGGGCAGAAAGGTGAAGATCAGCGGGTAGACCAGGATCGTGTAGGGCACGGCGAAGAAGCCGGACGCGCCCGCCGCGTAGATCGCCGCCGGTACGGCCACGAAGGTGTACGCCGTATAGAGGTCGCCGCCGAGCAGAAACCAGGTGACCCAGGTGCCGAACGAGCGGCCGCCCAGGCCCCATTCGTCGAGGCTGTTCTCGTTGGCGGCCTTGCGCCAGCGTGCCGCCAGGAACCCCATGACCGTGACGGCCACGAAGAAGATGATGAAAACGGCGAGTGCCACGCCGTTCACGCCGTCCTTCATTTCGACGCACCTCCCTTGCGGGAGCGCTGGTCACGCTTCCACAGCTGGTAGGCGGCCATCGTGAGCACCGCCGAGACCGGGACCCAGAGCATCTGGTACCAGTAGAAGAAGGGGATGCCGATGAACGTCGGCTCGGTCTTCGCGTAGGACCCGACCCAGAGCAGCGCCACGAAGGGCGCGACGAGGCAGAGGGCGATGATCACCCGCGCGGGCGTGACCGTGGGGGGTGGTTTCTCTTCCGGAACTTCTGACACAGCGGCTCCGTTCCCTCGTTGATCGCCTGTGGTAATGCGCAGGAAATCTAAGGGAAGGCGCTGGTCAGCGTCACCCCCTGTCCGCAGGTCGTTACGTCAACGGTATGCGGACGGGGTGCGCCGGGGCGGCGTGC
Source organism: Streptomyces sp. NPDC102274 (assembly GCF_044766385.1). Lineage (NCBI taxonomy): Bacteria > Bacillati > Actinomycetota > Actinomycetes > Kitasatosporales > Streptomycetaceae > Streptomyces > Streptomyces sp. NPDC102274. Next base: position 258,701 of record NZ_JBIWLW010000003.1, read on the forward strand.
GCTTCAGCGGGCGAGGCGCTTCGGTGGGCGGCGTACGCTTCAGTGGGCGGGGCGTTTCAGTCTTGCCACGAACTTGTAGCGGTCGCCGCGGTAGACGGACCGTACCCACTCCACCGGCTCACCGGCCGCGTCCAGTGAGTGCCGCGAGAGCATCAGCATCGGCAGCCCGACATCCGTACCGAGCAGCCCGGCCTCGCGCGGGGTGGCCAGCGAGGTCTCGATGGTCTCCTCGGCCTCGGCCAGATGGACGTCGTACACCTCGGCCAACGCCGTATAGAGCGAGGTGTACTTGACGAGCGAGCGGCGCAGCGCGGGGAAGCGTTTGGCCGAAAGGTGGGTGGTCTCGATGGCCATCGGCTCGCCGCTGGCCAGCCGCAGCCGCTCGATCCGCAGCACGCGCCCGCCGGTGGTGATGTCCAGCAGCCCGGCCAGCGTGTCGTCGGCGGTGACATAGCCGATGTCCAGCAACTGCGAGGTCGGCTCCAGGCCCTGGGCCCGCATGTCCTCGGTGTACGAGGTGAGCTGGAGCGCCTGCGAGACCTTGGGCTTGGCGACGAACGTGCCCTTGCCCTGGATACGTTCGAGCCGGCCCTCGACCACCAGTTCCTGGAGCGCCTGGCGCACGGTGGTGCGCGAGGTGTCGAACTCGGCGGCGAGCGTACGCTCCGGAGGCACCGGCGTGCCCGGCGGCAGCGTCTCCGTCATATCGAGCAAGTGCCGCTTCAAACGGTAGTACTTGGGCACGCGTGCCGTACGGGTGGCAGGTCCGCTCTCGGTCTCCGTACCGCCCCCGTCCGTGGCCATGGCCTGCCTTCCCGACTCCTGTGCTGCTGCCGTCACCGGCTCCTCCGTCTGTCGCGGCTCACATGGTGGCACGGTCCGGCCACGGGTCGTCGCCCTGCCTCAGAGCCTCTCAGGTGTCGGTCCGATAACGGACACGACTGCCCTTCTTATACACCCTTGACACCCCTAAAGGTCTAGGCCAAGCTCCCCGTACTGGTCTAAACCATTAAAGACCAGGTCCCAGCCCCAGCAGTACTCGTCGTACGTCTTCGCGGTCTTCGCGGTGGGCAGGGGTTGCAGGCATCCCTGAGGAGGGTGGCGTGAAGCGCAAGCTCATCGCGGCGGTCGGCGTCGCGGGCATGATGGCCGGTCTTGCCGCGTGTGGTTCGGAAGAAGGAACGGCGTCCAAGGATCCCAAGGACCGTAAGGAGACGCTGACCGTCTGGCTCATGTCGGACGCGCAGAGCACCTGGCCCGAGCTGGTCAAGGATGTCAACGCGCAGTTCAAGACGAAGTATCCGAATGTGAAGGTCAACGTCCAGTACCAGCAGTGGGCGGACAAGGCCAAGAAGCTCGACGCGGCACTGGCCGGCGACAAGTACCCCGATGTCGTCGAGCTCGGCAACACCGAGACCATGACGTACATCCTCAACGGTGCGCTCGGCGAGATCGACCCGAAGAAGTACGAGAACTCGGACACCTGGATCAAGGGCCTGAAGGACACCTGCTCCTTCGAGGGCAAGCAGTACTGCGTGCCCTACTACGCCGGTGCGCGTGTGGCCATTTACAACAAGGACATGTTCAAGGCCGGTACCGGCTCGGACCAGCTGCCCACCACCGAGGCCGAGCTGACCGCGGCGCTCGACAAGGTCGGCGCCAAGTACGGCAAGGACAAGGCGTTCTCGCCGCTCTACCTGCCGGGCCGTTACTGGTACGCCGCCATGTCCTACGTCGCGGCGTACGGCGGCCGGATAGCCGAGTACGACGAGGGCGCGAAGGAGTGGAAGGCCACCCTCTCCACCCCGGAGGCCCAGAAGGGCATCCAGCACTTCGTCGACCTGGTGAAGAAGTACAACCACGGCGACAAGACCAAGGACGAGGCGGACCACGCCAACGTCATGGCCAACGAGAAGACCGCGCTTCTCTACGGCAACGGCTGGGAGGCCGGCAGCGTCGTCGACTCCGCCACCAACGGCAACCCGAAGCTGAAGGACAAGATCCTCACAGCCGGTATGCCCGGCCCCGACGGCAAGGCCCTGCCGTCCTTCATCGGCGGCTCCGACCTCGCCACCATCTCCAAGTCCAAGATCCAGGACCTCGGCGAGGAGTGGATCGCGGCCTTCACCAGCGCCAAGTCGCAGGAGGTCCTCGCCTCCAAGAACATCCTGCCGAACAACACCAAGCAGCTGGAGCCGCTGAAGGCGAAGCCGGAGACCGCGCCGATCGCCAACGCCGTCCCGGACGCGTGGTTCACCCCGATCGCCCCGGGCTGGACCGCCATCGAGAAGAAGGAAACCCTTGAGGTGATGCTGCTCGACATCATCAAGGGCAAGTCGGTGGCCGACGCCACGAAGGCGGCCGACGCGGAGATCGACCAGCTGATCAACGAAGAATCCTGAGTCCGACGAGTCCGACGAGCTTCTGAGTCTCCGACTCCTTCGTCTCCGACTCTGTTGATCGCCTACGGGGGGTGGCAGGCCCGCGAGGGCTCCGCCGCCCCCCGTCCTCCGGTACCAGGTCCGAACGGAAGGCCAGCACAGTGAGTGCCGCCGACATGAAAGCAGCCGACCCTCCGGTAGCCGTCGCACGCGTCCCCGAGAGATCCGGCTCCCAGCCGCCCGTGGGCGGGCAGCGCAAGCGGCGCAAGGCCGGCGCGCTGCTGCCGTATCTCCTGATAGCTCCCGCGTTCGTCGCGATCGCCGCCGTTTTCGTCTGGCCGCTCATCAAGACGATTCTCATGTCCTTCCAGGACGTCGGCCGCCGTGAGCTGTGGAGTGGGGAGGCCGCCCCCTGGGTGGGCTTCGAGCAGTTCACCAACATCCTCGGCGACGGCGAGTTCTGGGCCGTCGTCTGGCGGACCATCATCTTCATGGTCGCCTGTGTGGTGGCCACGATGGGTATCGGGCTCGGCATCTCCATGCTGATGCAGCGCATGGACACCTGGGTACGACTGCTGCTCACGGCGGCGCTGGTGGCCGCCTGGTCGATGCCGCTGCTGGTGGCGACGTCCATCTTCCGCTGGTTCGCCGACTCGGACTACGGCGTCCTGAACATGGTGCTGACCAAGTACCTCGGGATCGACGCCCAGGGCCACAACTGGTTCCTCGACCCCAAGCAGGGCTTCCTCGTCATCGGAGCCGTCGTCGTCTGGGGCGCCATCCCCTTCGTCGCCGTCACGCTCTACGCCGCGCTCACCCAGGTCCCCCGGGAGCTGGAGGAGGCGGCGTCCCTCGACGGCGCGGGCGTGGCCGGGGTCTTCCGCTATGTCACCTGGCCGGTCATCAAGCCGGTGTTCCAGATGGTGGCCACGCTGTCCGTCCTCTGGGACTTCAATATCTTCGGCCAGATCTTCCTGATCCGCGGCAACAAGCCGGAACCGGAGTACTCGGTCCTCGGGATCTACTCGTTCGAGAAGGCCTTCGAGTCCAACTCGTTCAGCCAGGGCGCGGCCATCTCCCTCATCACGGTCCTGCTGCTCTCCGGTGTCGCCGTGTACTACCTGCGTCAGCTGCTCAAGATCGGAGAGGTCGAATGAGCGCCTCCACCTCCCAGGCCCTCCGCCCGGACACCGAGCGGGGCACCGCGCCGGGCGCCGGGCAGGTCCTGCGCCAGGACCGCAAGAAGAACCGGCTCGTCTACAACATCCTGGGCCTGGCCGTGTTCGTCTTCATGGCCTTCCCGGTGTACTGGCTGATCATCAGCGCCCTGCGGCCGAACCACGAGATCCGCAGCTACGACCAGACCCTCTGGCCCTCGTCGATCACCCTCGACAACTTCCAGCGGGCCATCGACCAGCCGAACTTCGGCACGGCCATCCAGTCCAGCCTGATCATCTGCGGCGTCGCGGTCATCGGCGGCATGCTGCTCGCCACCATCGCCGCCTTCGCCATCGGCCGCTTCCGCTTCCGCGGCCGCAAGTTCTTCATGATCGTGCTGCTCGTCGTGCAGCTGCTGCCGCCGACCGCGATGCTGATCCCCATCTACATCCAGCTCAACGACCTGGGCGGGCTGAACGAGTACTGGGGCGTCATCGTCATCTATCTGGTCTCGACGCTGCCCTTCGCGACCTGGATGATCCGCGGCTTCATCGTCAACATCCCGCCGGAGCTTGAGGAGTCCGCGATGGTGGACGGCTGCAGCCGGATGGGCGCCTTCTGGCGGGTGACCTTCCCGCTGCTCGCCCCCGGTCTCGCCGCGGCGGCGATCTTCTCCCTGATCACGGCGTGGAACGAGTACCTCCTCGCCTACGTCGTCCTCCAGGACAATGACAAGTACACGCTGAACGTGTGGCTGATGAACTTCACCACCTCGCGCGGTATCGACTACGGAGCCCTGATGGCCGCCTCGACCCTGATCGCGATCCCGGTCGTGGCCTTCTTCCTCCTGGTGCAGAAGTACATGGCAACCGGCCTCACCTCCGGCGCAGTGAAGGGTTAGGACCGCCGATGACGACTCTCGTAAGCAGTACGGACACCCTCACCCGCGACGCACTCGCCGTGCTCCAGCCCGGCTTCCTGGGCACCACCGCCCCCGACTGGCTGCTGCGCCGCCTCGGCGAGGGCCTCTCCTCCGTCGGGCTCTTCGGCCGCAACATCGCCTCGCCCGAGCAGCTCGCCGCGCTCACCGAGCGGCTGCGGGCCGAGCGGGACGACGTCCTCGTCGCGATCGACGAGGAAGGCGGCGACGTCACCCGTCTGGAGGTCGGGCACGGCTCGTCCTTCCCCGGCAACTACGCCCTGGGCGCCGTCGACGATGTGGACCTCACCCGGGCCGTCGCCCGGGAGCTGGGCCGGCGGCTCGCCGAGTGCGGGGTCAACCTCAACTGGGCCCCCTCGGCCGATGTGAACTCCAACCAGGACAACCCCGTCATCGGCGTACGGTCCTTCGGCGCCGACACGCCCCTGGTGGCCCGGCACACCGCCGCGTATGTGGAGGGGCTCCAGAGCGCCGGGGTCGCCGCCTGTACCAAGCACTTCCCTGGCCATGGCGACACCTCCGTCGACTCGCACCACGCGATGCCCCGTATCGACGTGGACTTGGACACAGTGAACGCCCGCGACCTGCTGCCTTTCCGCGCGGCCATCGCGGCGGGTTCCAAAGCGGTCATGAGTGCGCATATCCTGCTTCCCGCGCTCGATCCGGACCACCCGGCGACTCTCAGCTCGCGGATCCTCACCGGTCTGCTCCGTGAGGAACTGGGCTTCCAGGGCCTGATCGTCACCGACGGCATGGAGATGCAGGCCATCGCCTCGAAGTACGGGATCGAGCGCGGCTCCGTCCTCGCGATCGCCGCGGGCGCCGACGCCATCTGCGTCGGCGGCGGCCTGGCGGACGAGGAGACCGTGCTGCGGCTGCGCGACGCGCTGGTGGCAGCGGTACGGACCGGCGAACTGCCCGAGGAGCGACTGGCCGACGCGGCCGCGCGGGTGCGCGGACTCGCCGACTGGACGCGCCGGGTCAGGGGGGCTTCGGGGCCGGGCGCGGATTCGCAGGAGGGGACCGCGCCCGGCACCGCGTTCACCGTCGCACCGGACACCGGGATCGGCCTCGTCGCCGCCCGCCGCGCCGTGCGGGTGACGGGCAGCGCGGAGCCGCTCACGGAAGCGCCGTACGTCGCCGCGTTCACCCCCGTCGCGAACATCGCCGTCGGCGAGGAGACCCCGTGGGGCGTCGCCGCGGAGCTGGGGCGGCTGCTTCCCGGTACGGAGACGGGCTCGTACAGCGGCGCCGGAGCGGCCGGTACGGACCCGGCCTGGCCGGCCGGTGAACTGCTCGCCGCCGCCGGCGACCGTACGATCGTCGCCGTCGTACGCGACGCGCACCGCCACCGCTGGATGTCCGACGCGCTGGACGCCGTGCTGGCCGCCCGCCCGGAGACGATCGTGGTCGAGATGGGTGTGAACGAGGCGGAGCCCAGGGGTGCGCTGCACATCGCGACGCACGGCGCCGCGCGGGTCTGCGGACGGGCCGCCGCGGAGGTCATCACGGGCCGCCGGGAGTGAGCCTCCGGGACCGGTTCTGAAACGACGGTGCCGGGCCGCCCCTTCGCGGGGGTGGCCCGGCACCGTCGTGTGTGGGGGCTGGGGTGATGTGGGGGCGCGAGGTCAGATGCCCTGCCAGTCCGGCTTGGACGCGTAGGTGGCGCGGAAGTAGTCGGCGAGCTTCAGCCGGGACGCCGCCGACTCGTCCACGACGACCGTGGCGTGCGGGTGGAGCTGGAGCGCGGAGGCCGGTACGAGTGCGGCGACCGGGCCCTCGACGGCCTGCGCGATTGCCTCTGCCTTGCCCTCGCCGGTGGCGAGCAGCACCAGATGGCGGGCTTCCAGGATGGTGCCGATGCCTTGTGTGATGACGTGGTGCGGCACCTCCTCGGGGCTGTCGAAGAACCGCGCGTTGTCCTCGCGGGTCTGCCGGGTCAGCGTCTTGATGCGGGTGCGCGAGGCGAGCGAGGAGCAGGGCTCGTTGAAGCCGATGTGCCCGTCCGTACCGATGCCGAGCAACTGGAGATCCACACCGCCGGCCCCGCTCAGGGCGCGGTCGTACGCCTCGCACGCCGCCTGCACGTCCTCGGCGGCGCCGTCGGGGCCGATGAAGGAGCTCTCGCTCAGTCCCAGCGGCTCGACGACCTCGCGCAGGACCACGGAGCGGTAGGACTCGGGGTGGCCCGCGGGCAGCCCCACGTACTCGTCCAGCTGGGCTATGCGCGCGCGTGAGGCGTCCACCTCGCCGGCGCGCACCTTGGCCGTCAGCGCCTGGTAGATGGGCAGGGGGGTCGAGCCGGTGGCCACGCCGAGCAGAGCGTCCGGCTTGCGGCGCAGCAGGCCGGCGATGCTGTCCGCGATGAGCTCGCCACCTGCCGCGGCGTTCGGGACGATGACAACTTCCACGCTGGACCCTGCCAATCTGGTAATGAGACTCTTGTGGTATAGACCAATTCTATCAGAGGCTGCCCGGAGCCGAGCGGTGGCGGCCCGGCGACGGCCCGGTGGCGGCCCAGTGGCGGGGGCGCCGGGGCCCATGGCCGAGCGGAAGGACCGGGGCACGACCGGCGGGGGCGTGACGGACTTCGCTATCAGCAAGTGGGCGGCTCGCCCGATGGGCGGCAGAGGCGGCGCAAGCCGGGTGGCATATGCGCGTCGGGGGGGGGCAGGGCCAGGATCCGTACGCGCCGCGCGCGATGGCGAAGACACCGGAGGCCGGCCGGCCGTGCACCGGACGTGCTCCGTACCGGCGGGCCGTGACGCGCTCCGTACCCGCGGGCCGCGGCGCCGCGACGGGACCCTCAACCCGTACGGCACCGCAGCCCGGAGTTGCTACGGCCGGCGGGTGTGCGGTCCCGCGTGGCCGTTGGGAGAGGTCCCGTCGCAGTCAGGGCAGAGAGCGCCGGCACCTCGGTCCACCCTCCTGTGCGGGGAGAGCGGAGGCTCATACAGCATTGTGGACTAGACCATTCTGGCCTGTCCATGCGTGTACCGAGCCTATTTCCCTTCGTACCCTCCAGTACAGACCACGTTCGTGCGGGTTCCCGCCGCGGGTACGCTCGCCTGTGTGCCCTCCATGAACGACCTCGTACGCCAGCACACAGCCCTCAGTGAGTCCGACCTCGAGTGGCTGCATCTGCTGGTCTCGGAGTGGCAGCTGCTCTCCGACCTCTCCTTCGCGGATCTGGTGCTCTGGGTCCCCACCCGCGACGGCACCCGCTATGTGTCCGTCGCCCAGATGCGCCCCAACACCGGACCCACCTCCTACCAGGACGACATGGTCGGCCATCTCGTCCCGCGGGGCCGCCGTCCGCTGCTGGACGCGGCGCTCGACGAGGGGCGGATCGTCAGGGAGGGCGACCCCGAGTGGCGTGAGGAGGTGCCCGTACGGGTCGAGTCCATCCCCGTACGGCGCGACGGCCGGGTCCTCGGGGTCATCGCCCGCAACACCAATCTGCTCACGGTCCGCACGCCCAGCCGGCTGGAGCTCACCTACCTCCAGTCCGCCTCCGATCTGGCCCAGATGATCGCCGCGGGGTCCTTCCCCTTCCCCGGCCAGCAGGTCGACATGGACGCCTCCCCGCGCGTGGGCGACGGGCTGATCCGGCTGGACGCGGACGGGGTCGTCCAGTACGCGAGCCCCAACGCCCTGTCCGCGTATCACCGATTGGGACTCGCGTCCGACCTGGTGGGACACCACCTCGGCCGCACCACCGACGAACTGGCGCCCGCGCGCGGCCCGGTGGACGAGGCCATGGTCAAACTGGCCAGCGGCTACGCGCCACGCGAGACCGAGGTGGAGGGCAGCGGTGGGGTCATCCAACTGCGTGCCATCCCCCTCAAGCCCAAGGGCACCCGGATCGGCTCTCTGGTGCTGCTCCGCGATGTCACGGAACTGCGGCGGCGCGAGCGCGAGTTGATCACCAAGGACGCCACCATCCGGGAGATCCACCACCGGGTGAAGAACAACCTCCAGACGGTCGCCGCGCTCCTCAGGCTCCAGTCGAGGCGGATGGACTCCGCGCAGGGCAGGGAGGCCCTCGACGAGGCTGTACGGCGCGTCGGTTCGATCGCCATCGTGCACGAGACGCTGTCTCAGAATCTGGATGAACGCGTCGAGTTCGACGAGATCGCCGACCGGGTGCTGGCGATGGTCGCCGAGATCTCGCCCGGCAAGGTCGTCTGCCGCCGTACGGGGAAGTTCGGCGTGCTCGACGCCGAAGTGGCCACGCCCCTCTCGATGGTGCTCACCGAAATTCTCCAGAACGCGCTGGAGCACGCCTTCGCGCCGGGGGAGGAGGGCCGGGTCGATGTCTCGGCGGTCCGCAGCGGCGAGTCGCCCGGGGCCAAGCGCCGTGAGGGGGTCCGCTCGGACGCCCGGCTCATGATCACCGTCCAGGACGACGGGCGCGGTCTGCCCGAGGGGTTCGATCCGCAGCGGACCGGAAACCTGGGGCTCCAGATCGTGCGGACTCTGGTGGAAGGGGAGTTGGGCGGCGGCTTCGACATGGTGCCGGCGCCGGTGCGCGGTACGCGCGTACTGCTGGACATTCCGGTGGAGCCCCAGAAGTAGCCCGGAAGTAGCCGCCGTCGGCGAGCGTATTTTCGTACCGCCCAACACAGCAGCGAGCCCCGGACCGTGGTGACGGTCCGGGGCTCGGCTCGAAGCTCACTTTGCGATGCGCATCGGGGGGTACTGCGCGCTGCGTTTCGGGGGCGGGCCTATGCGTACACGCTGTACGCTCCGCCGGCTAGGGCTCGTGGCGGGGTGCTTCAGGCGGTCGCGTTACGCGCCCGGTTACGAGCGGCGCGGCGCTTCATAGCGCGGCGCTCGTCCTCGCTGAGGCCACCCCAGACACCCGAGTCCTGACCGGACTCAAGTGCCCACTGCAGGCACTGCTCCATAACGGGGCAGCGACGGCAGACGGCCTTGGCTTCCTCGATCTGCAGCAGCGCAGGACCGGTGTTGCCGATGGGGAAGAACAGCTCGGGGTCTTCCTCGCGGCAAACGGCGTTGTGACGCCAGTCCATGGCTGCTACCTCTCTTGGTATTACGTGCAGATTGCTTGTGAATGTGAACGCTTTCACGAATCCCCCGACAAGGGAAGGGCCGACCGCCAGTCGAGACCGGCGGGGTCCTTGGTTTGAGGAGGGGTTCTGGCTCTCAGAGAGGCCGATGTTGCGGGCCGTCCCGAGCGCCATGTAGAGATTCGCAAACCTCGGCGGCGGATACAACCCCTTCTGGAAAGTTTTTTTTGATTCCTCGGTGTCGACTAGGTCACAGCCGTACTTCCATGGGGTGGATGCCAGCCTAAACGTTCGAGTGAAAGGACTTTGGCCCCTTCCACTCACACAATCACACGCAGTGCACGGCGTACGCCTGTGAACGTCACGCTCGTGCGCAGTCCGAGATGGTCGCCGTCCATCTGGAAGGGGAGGGGCGCCTTGGAATGCAAGGTGAAGTCGGTCAGGTCATGAAGGGACACCGCATGGCGTCCGCGGGGGCCCCGATCGGGGGTCGAAGTGAGCAATTGGGTCGCATATCTGGCTACCGCCGGAGTCGACATTCTGCTCAACCCGAGGACATCGAGGGCCAGATCGAAAGAGGCCGCGGGGGACGCGTACACCGGACGATTGCCCAGGTAGGTCCAGGGGGCGGTGTTGCAGATTATGGAGAGGACAAGATCTTTCACCGGATCCTCACCGGGGCGTTCCAGTGTGATCAGCCCGCCCCGACGGTGCGGCTCCTCAAGGAACTGCCGTACCACCTGGCGCACATAAAGAGCGTGCGTCGACCGTTTCCCGCGTTCCCGCTGCTGTTCGACCCGCCCGATCACCCCCGCGTCGAAACCGAAGCCGGCGCAGAAGGTGAACCAGCGGGACGGCACGGACTCGTCCTCGGTGCCCGGCGTCCCGGCCGCCAGTCCCAGACCGACCGTACGTTCGCTCCGCAGGGCGAGCGCGTCCAGGATCGCACCGGTCGCCTCGACCGCGTCATTGGGCAGCCCGAGCGCGCGGGCGAAGACATTGGTCGAACCGCCGGGCACCACCGCGAGGCGCGGCAGCCGGTCGGGATCGGGGCCGTTGTGCAGCAGTCCGTTGACGACCTCGTTGACCGTGCCGTCACCGCCGAGGGCGACGACCAGCTCGATGTCATCCGAGTCGGCGGCCCGTCTGCCCAGGTCACGGGCGTGTCCGCGGTACTCCGTGGTTACCGCTTCCAGCTTCATCTCGCTGGCGAGCGCGTGGATCAGTACGTCACGTGTGCGGGCACTGGTGGTGGTTGCTGCCGGATTGACCACGAGGAGTGCGCGCATGCCGAGCAGATTACCGGCCGGGCGCCGGAGGAACGTCCCCGGGAGCCCGGGACGCCGGGGCCTGTCGGGCCGCGACACCGGGCCTGCCGGGCCCCGACGCCGGGGCCTGTCGGCCCGGAAAGCCGGGGCTGTCGGGGGGTGCGCGGCGGCCCTGTGGTTACCCTGCAGAGGTGAGCAGCAGCAGTGAGCAGACCGCCCCCGCATCCTCCCCGCGCCCTACGCGCCTGACCGCGGCGGCCGCCGCCTGTGGGCTCGAAGCCCTGGCACTGGTCGTCGGCGGTGTGTATCTGGTGGTGATGGGCCTGCTCGGGAAGCCCGACAGCCCGCAGCAGGCGGAGATGGGCGGGATCACCCTGATCGCGCTCGGTGTGATCCCGCTGATCGCCGCGCGCGGGCTGCTGCTGCGGCGCGCCTGGAGCCGGGGGCCCGCGCTGATCACCCAGATCATGGCGCTGCCCGTCGCCTATACGCTGCTGACCTCCACGGGCGGCATGATCCCGGCCGGGATCGCGCTCGCGGTGGTCGCGGTGACGGGGCTGGTCCTGCTGGTCAACCCCACCACCACGGAAGCCCTCGGTATCCGCGGCCCCGCCGGCGACTCCCGGTCGTAGCCCTCCGCGGCACGACCCCCGGCGCCGCCGGCTCCTACTCCTCCACCAACAGCCGCTCGCGCAGCTGCGCGAGCGTGCGGGCCAGCAGTCGCGAGACATGCATCTGCGAGATGCCGACCTCCTGCGCGATCTGCGACTGCGTCATGTTGCCGAAGAACCGCAGCAGAAGAATCCGCTTCTCCCGCGGCGGCAGATCCTCCAGCAGCGGCTTGAGCGACTCGCGGTACTCGACGCCTTCCAGCGCCTCGTCCTCCGCGCCCAGTGTGTCCGCGACCGCCGGGGATTCGTCGTCCGTGTCCGGGACGTCCAGTGACAGTGTGGAGTACGCGTTGGCGGACTCCAGGCCCTCCAGGACCTCTTCCTCCGAGATGCTGAGCCGCTCCGCCAGCTCATGGACCGTGGGCGAACGGCCGTGCTGCTGGGAGAGTTCGGCGGTGGCCGTCGTCAGGGCGAGCCGCAGTTCCTGGAGACGGCGCGGCACCCGGACCGCCCAGCCCTTGTCCCGGAAATGCCGTTTGATCTCCCCGACGACCGTCGGCGTCGCATAGGTCGAGAATTCGACCCCACGCTCCGGATCGAAGCGGTCCACGGACTTGATCAGGCCGATGGTGGCGACCTGTGTCAGATCGTCCAGCGGCTCGCCGCGGTTGCGGAACCGTCTCGCCAGATGCTCGACCAGCGGCAGATGCATCCGCACCAGTTGATTGCGGAGGTCCGCCTTCTCGGGCGAGCCGTCAGGCAGCTCGCGCAGCTCGACGAACATCGCCCGCGCCCCGCTGCGGTCATGTGGATCGTGCTGTTTGTCGTTGTGCTGCTCGCTCATAGTGGCCGCCCGCTCTGCCTGCGCCTGCTCCGCCGCGGCCGTCTGGCCGTCAAGCCCGTCCTCCGGATGGGGACGGGCCTGCTGCTCCGGGATGCCCGCGGGGGCGGGCTCCGGCTCCGACGGAGCTTCGTGCCCTTCCCGCGGCTCCCGTGGGATGCGCCCCTCGTCACGCACCGGACCGTCCCCGTTCCTCACGCCGGCCCGGGTCCCGCGCCGCGCTGTTTGTAGAGGCTGATGGTGACCGTACGGTCCTCCGCGACCGTCGAGTCGACCTTGCCGGCCAGCGCGGAGAGCACTGTCCAGGCGAAGGTGTCGCGCTCCGGCGCGCGTCCGTCGGTGGTGGGCGCCGACACGGTCACTTCGAGCGCGTCCTCGATGAGCCGGAAGACGCAGCTGAGTACGGAGCCCGGTACGGCCTGCTGGAGCAGGATCGCGCAGGCCTCGTCCACCGCGATGCGGAGGTCCTCGATCTCGTCGAGGGTGAAGTCCAAGCGCGCCGCGAGGCCGGCCGTGGCCGTACGCAGCACGGACAGGTAGGCACCCGCAGCGGGCAGCCGGACTTCCACGAAGTCCTGGGTCCCGGGCTCGCCTGCGATCTGGGACACCCTCACCTCCAAGGTGGCACAAGCTCTTCTGGGCTCAGGGACGGGGGGTGTCCAGGAGCCTTGCGGTACGTAGTCGGTACGTAGCCGGTCTGGAGTGGCGACGCTATCGCGATCCATGGTGCTGTGTCGCCGGGACCCCCACCCAGCGGCTGTCACTCATGGTAACCATATGAACACAGAAAGTGGCTAGAGGTCTGTGGCGTCCAATTACGAAGAACCGGCGGAGGGTTGACGTACCCAGTCGTCAGACGATCGAACCGTCCACGAAGCACCACCGCCAGCTCTCCCCGAGCTCGAAACTCCGCATCACGGCATGTCCCGTGTCCTTGAAGTGTTGTGTCGCGTGTTGGTACGGCGAGGAGTCACAGCAGCCGATCTTTCCGCAGACCAGACACTTCCGCAGTTGTACGGGGTGACTGCCGGCCGCGAGGCAGTCGTGGCAGGTGTCACCGTGCGGTGCGGGCTCGGGGTGCGGCAGTTCCGCGATGTGGGGGCACTCGCTCATGATGACCAGGTTACGACGGGTGCAGAGGACGTGGAATGGACGTATTGCCGCTGATCGCGCTGGTGGCGGGGAGCGCGGTCATCGCCGGCGCGGCTCGCAGGACGCCGGTGGCCGCGCCGTTGCTGTTGGTCGCCGCGGGGCTGGTCGCCTCGTATGTACCGGGTGTACCGGATTACACACTGGATCCGGATATCGTGCTGCCGCTGGTGCTGCCGCCGCTGTTGTACACGGCCGCGGTGGACAGTTCGTATCTCGATCTGCGCGCGAACATCAGACCGGTCGCGCTGCTGTCGGTGGGCTATGTCCTCTTCGCGACGGTCGCGGTCGGCTGGCTGGTGTACCTGCTGGTGCCCGATCTTCCGTTGACCGCGGCGCTGGTGCTCGGCGCGGTGGTCGCACCGCCGGACGCGGTCGCGGCCACGGCCATCGCGCGCAAACTGGGGCTGCCGAACCGGATCACCACCATCCTCCAGGGCGAGTCCCTGGTGAACGACGCGACCGCGATCACCGCGTTCAAGGTGGCGCTGGCCGCGGCGGTCGGCGAGGGCGCGAGCTGGGCCGGCGGGATCGGGGAGTTCGCGCTCGCCTCGCTCGGCGGCATCGGGGTGGGGCTGGTGCTGATGGTGCCGCTGCACTGGCTCCGGACCCATCTGACCGAAGCCCTGCTCCAGAACACCCTCTCGCTGCTCATCCCGTTCATCGCCTACGCGCTGGCCGAACACGTGGGCGCGTCAGGGGTGCTGGCCGTCGTCGTGGTCGCGCTCTATCTCGGACACCGTTCCTGGCAGGTGGACTTCGAGACCCGGCTCCAGGAAGCGGCGGTGTGGAAGATGGTCGCGTTCATCCTGGAGTCGGTGGTGTTCGCGCTGATCGGACTCCAGCTGTCCTACGTGCTCAAGGGACTCGGGGAGTACGGGGTCGGGCAGGCGCTGCTGTACGCGGTGGGCGTCTTCGCGGTGGTCGTGGTGGTCAGATTCGTCTGGGTCTATCCGGCGACCTTCGTGCCGCGCGTGCTGTCCCCGAGGATCAGGGAGCGCGAACCGGACACCGACTGGACCGGCCCGCTGATCGTCGGCTGGGCCGGGATGCGCGGTGTGGTGTCGCTGGCGATCGCGTTCTCCATTCCGCTGGCACTGGCGGACGGACGGCCGTTCCCCGGGCGCAATCTCGTCCTGTTCCTGACCTTCACGACCGTGATCGGCACGCTGGTGGTGCAGGGCCTCACGCTGCCTCCGCTGATCCGGCTGCTGAAGATCCCGGGCCGCGACCGGCAGGCCGAGACACTGGCCGAGGCGCAGGCGCAGAGCGAGGCGTCGGGGGCGGCTGAACGGCGGCTGGACGCACTGCTGAGAGATGAACGCAACGCGCTGCCGCCGCCACTGGCCGAACGGCTCCGGCACGTCCTGGACCGCCGCCGCAACGCGGTCTGGGAGCGGCTCGGGGCGGTCAACGAGGTGACGGGGGAGTCGGCGGACGAGACCTACCGGCGGCTGTCGCGGGAGATGATCGCGGCGGAGCGCGAGGTGTTCGTGGAACTGCGGGACCGGCGGCGGATCGACGACGAGATGATGCGGACGCTGCTGCGCAGACTGGACCTGGAGGAGGCGGCGGCCTACCGGGAGGAGGGCTGAGGCGGTTCCGGCCGAGGCGGCCTGGGCTCGCGCGGCTCGGGCCGGGACGGTTCCGGTCGAGGCGGTTCCGGCTGGGACGGTTCCGGATGGCCCGTGATGACGGCGGCGACGGTCGTGCCCGGCCGGAAGGCGCCCTCCTCGGCCAGTGTGGTCAGGCCGTACAGCATTTTGGCGACATAGAGACGTTCCACCCGCAGCCCGTGCCGCTCCCCGAACTCCTCGGCGAACGCGTCGAGGGCGGGGGTGGTACGGGCGAAGCCGCCGAAGTGGAAGCGTCCGTCGAGCCGCCAGTCGCCCACAGGGCCGCCGAACGCGGCCCGTTGGAGCTCCTGTATCTCCCGCTCCAGGAAGTCGCCCTTGAGCACCGGGAATCCCACGGCGCGCTGGCCGCTCCCCAGTCCGGCGGCCAGCCCCGCGAGCGTCCCGCCGGTGCCGCAGGCCACGGCGACGGTCCCGGCCACGCCGTGCAGCTCCCGACCCAGCTCGGCGCATCCCCGGGCCGCGAGCGCGTTGCTGCCGCCTTCGGGCACGACATACACGGCGTCGGGCTCCAGCCCCGCCCGGCCGAGGAACGCGGCCATCACCTCGGGCTCCGCCTTGCGCCGGTAGACCGCGCGGTCCACGAAACACAGCCGCATCCCGTCGGCCGCGCACCGGGCGAGCGACGGATTGAGCGGCCGGCCCGCCAGCTCCTCGCCCCGTACGACACCGACGGTGGCGAAGCCGAGGAGCCGCCCGGCGGCGGCGGTCGCGCGCAGATGGTTGGAGTACGCGCCGCCGAAGGTCAGCAGCGTCCGCCGGCCGCTCGCGGCGGCGGCGTGCAGATTCGGAGCCAGTTTGCGCCACTTGTTGCCGGCCAGTTCGGGGTGGATCAGATCGTCGCGTTTGAGCAGCAGCCGTACGCCGTGGCGCGTGAAACGTTCGTCGTCGGCGGGCACCAGCGGCGAGGGCAGCCGGGGCCGCAGGGCGGCGAGGTCGGGCGTTTCAGGGTCGGGCACCCCTTCATTGTGGCGTCTTCGCCGTGGCGTCCCGCGGGGGGGAGCGCCGCCGGTCTCCGCGCGGGTACCGGCGGCGCGCGACGCCTGGACGAACGTGCGCGTGTAATTCCCCGTTCTGGGCGATCCAGTCCCACTCATATGTGTAATGGCGGATGCACGCCACGTGATGGAACCATTCTTCTCGCAGGTCGGTACATGATCGAAGGGGAGACTTCATGTCGGTTGGTAACGAGGTTCTCGCAGGGCAGCCGCCGTCCCAGCAGAGTCTGGGAACGGCCGCGGCCCGGAACCTGGCGACCACCACCAAATCGGTACCGCAGATGCAGGAGATCACCTCACGGTGGCTGCTGCGGATGCTGCCCTGGGTGCAGGTCCAGGGCGGTACGTACCGGGTGAACCGCAGGCTCAGCCACGCGGTCGGCGACGGACGCGTGACGTTCGTGCAGACGGGGGACCGGGTGGCGGTCATCCCCGCCGAGCTCGGCGAGCTGCCGGCGCTGCGCGCGTACGGTGACGAGGGCGTGCTGGCCGAGCTGGCGCGCCGCTGCGAGCAGCGGGAGTTCGCGGCGGGCCAGGTCATGGTGGCCTCCGGCGACGCGGCGGACGAGGTCTTCCTGCTGGCGCACGGACGGGTCGAGAAGGTGGGCTCGGGTCCCTACGGGGACGACGCGGTGCTCGAAGTACTCGCCGACGGGGCGTACTTCGGCGACCAGGCCCTGCTGGACGGGGAGGCCACCTGGGAGTACACCGCGCGCGCGGTGACCGCCTGCACCGTGCTGGTGCTGAGCCGGGGGGACGTACGCAACCTCGCGGAGCGCGAGGAGTCGCTGCGCGACCATCTGGCGGCGTTGGTGTCCGTACCGCGCCAGCGCACCAACAAGTACGGCGAGGCCGCCATCGATCTCTCCGCCGGACATGTCGGAGAGAGCGTCGTACCCCATACGTTCGTGGACTACGACGCGACGCCGCGCGAGTACGAACTGAGCGTCGCGCAGACCGTGCTGAAGGTGCACAGCCGGGTCGCCGACCTCTACAACCAGCCCATGAACCAGACCGAGCAGCAGTTGCGGCTCACGGTCGAGGCGCTGCGCGAGCGCCAGGAGCACGAGCTGATCAACAACCGCGAGTTCGGCCTGCTCAACAACTGCGACTACGGGCAGCGGCTCCAGCCGTACGACGGCGGACCGAGCCCGGACGACATGGACGAGCTGCTCTCCCGCCGCCGCGGCTCGAAGATGTTCCTCGCGCACCCGCGGGCCATCGCCGCGTTCGGGCGCGAGTGCAACAAGCGGGGGCTCGTTCCGGGCAGTGTGGAGGTGGCGGGCCATCATGTGCCCGCCTGGCGCGGGGTGCCGATCTTCCCGTCCAACAAGATCCCGATCTCGGACGCCCGGACGACCTCGATCATCTGTATGCGTACGGGCGAGGCCGAGCAGGGTGTCATCGGCCTTCAGCAGAGCGGGATCCCGGACGAGATCGAGCCGAGCCTGTCGGTGCGCTTCATGGGCATCGACGAGCAGGCGATCATCTCGTACCTGGTCACGGCCTACTACTCGGCCGCCATTCTGGTGCCGGACGCCGTCGGTGTGCTGGAGAACGTGGAAGTGGGCCGCTGGGGGTGAGGTGACCGGCCCGGGGCGGGCCCGGCCGTGCTGTCCGTACGGCCGGGCCCCCGGGGCACCCGGACACCGACACCCGGACACCGACACCCGGACACCGGCACCCGGTGTCGGGCCCTGGTCCGCACCGCACGCCCCATGCCCGTGCCGCATGCCCCGTGCCCATGCCGCATGCCCTATGTCCCATGTCCCGTGGCACATGCGGCATGCCGTACGCCGCATGCCGCATGCCGCAGAGGAAGTGACCGTGACCATGACCAGCAGCGAGGGCCACGAGGCCGTGGCACTCCTGGAGCGCACCCGCACCGCTGTCCATCCCGAACTCCGCTCCACCGTCGAGTCGTTGCCCGATTCCCTGCGCCGGGTCGCGATGTACCACTTCGGCTGGGAGCACGCCGACGGCACCCCGGCCTCGGGCCGGGCGGGCAAGGTGATCAGACCCGCCCTCGTCCTCGCCGCGGCACGCTCGCTCGGCGGGGATCCGCACCACGCCGTACGAGCCGCCGTCGCCGTCGAGCTGGCCCACAACTTCACGCTGCTCCACGACGATGTGATCGACGAGGACCCGACCCGACGGCATCGCGCCACCGCTTGGACGGTCTTCGGTACCGCCGACGCCATCATCGCGGGCGACGCCATGATGGCCCTCGCGCTGCGGCTGCTCGCCGAGGACCCGCACCCGGCGTCGGCCGCCGCCTCCGCCAGGCTCACGGCCTGCGTCATCGAGCTGTGCGCGGGCCAGCAGGCGGACTGCGCCTTCGAGCAGCGCGATCCGCACGAGGTCTCGCTGGACGAGTGCGTGGCCATGGCGACGGCCAAGACCGGTGCCCTGCTGGGCGCTTCCTGCGCCCTCGGCGCGCTGTACGCGGGCGCGGGGGAGGAGCAGGTCGCCGCGCTGGATGCCTTCGGCAGGGAGGCGGGGCTCGCCTTCCAGCTGATCGACGACCTGATCGGGATCTGGGGGGAGCCCGACCGTACGGGCAAACCGGCCGGTGCCGATCTGGCCGCCCACAAGAAGTCCCTGCCGGTGGTCGCGGCCCTGGCCTCGGGCACCCCGGCGGCCGAGGAACTGGCCGAGCTGTACCGGGGGCCGATGGACGCCGGGGCCGTGGCGCGCGCGGCCGACGCCGTCGAACGGGCGGGCGGGCGCGACTGGGCGCAGTTCCAGGCGGCCGAGCGGATGTCCCGGGCCGTGCACGAACTGTCCCGGGCGGTCCCCGATCTCTCGGCGGCGGACGATCTGCTCGCCCTGGCGGAGTTCGTGACGCGCCGTACCCGCTGAGGCGGGCGGACGACAGCAGCGGGAATTCCGCTTGCGCGACCACTCCACCCGAATCACTATGAGTGCAGTGGTCAAGCGCTCTCGGGGCGCCGGCCCTTCCCGTCGTCCAGTGGCCCGGAGGATCCGGCTTGCGCAAGCTCACGTACTACATCGCGGTATCGATCGACGGGTTCATCGGCGACCCCTCAGGGGACGGGACGGCCTTTCTGTCCTTCGTGGACGAGGAGTTCCTCGCCTTCATGAAGGCGGAGTACCCGGAGGCCCTGCCCACCCATGGCCGCCGGCCCCTCGGTATCGACGATCTGGAGAACCGGCGCTTCGACACCATCATCCAGGGCCGGGCCAGTTACGACCTCGTCCTGAAGGGCGGGATCACCAGCCCGTACGCGCACCTGCGCCAGTACGTGGTGTCGCGCAGCATCAAGGAGAGCCCGGATCCCGCGGTCGAGATCGTCTCCGGGGACGTCGTCGCGAAGGTGCGGGAACTGAAGGCGGAGGAGGGCGGGTTCGGGATCTATCTCTGCGGCGGCGCCGATCTCGCCGGGCAGCTGGTCGACGAGATCGACGAGCTGATCATCAAGACGTATCCGCTGGTCCTCGGCTCGGGAATGCCGATGTTCGCCGCGGATTTCGCCCTCGCTGAGTTCGCCCTGGAATCCGTAAGGACGTTCGGGAACGGTGTGCTCGTGAGGAAGTATGACCGGAAGCCGTGACCCGTGCTGCGACGGAAGATCCGGTACCGCTACAGTCCGCGCCATGACAGCGGAGTCGACGGATTCATGGGCGGGTTGGTACCGGGACCGCCTTGGCGCGGAAGCGATCACCCTGAGCGCGGGTGGACGGCAAGTACGTACTCATATCAGGGGAGTTGAGTACGAAGGGGCGGATTTCGCCGTCCTGGAAGCGGTGGGGGCGGGCGGGCCGCTGTCGTCCTGCGTCATGGAATGGGACATACCGCTGCCCGTCAGTTCGGCCGACGCGGTCCAGCAGGCCACGCTCAGCTGTCTGCTGACGCTCGGTGACCGGGCGGCCGAGGGTCCGGTCGGCCGGGCGGAGCTGAGCCTGACGCTGCACTGCGGCGGGGCGGCCTACGCGTCGGGGATCGCCGGGGGAGGCTTCGAGGAGGCGCTCGGCCGGATCCGGCGTCAGCTGCCGAGCGGTACGGAACTGGGCGACCGGCCGCTGGTGGGAGCGTCCTGACGAGCTGACCTCCGGGACCTCTCGGTCCCTCTCGGGATCTCCCGGGACCCCCTGGGGCCTCCCGGGACGCCTCCGGCCCCCGGGACAGCCCTTGGTCGTCTAGTCGGGGACCGGGGCGTCGTCGTGGAGGACCAACCCCTCCGCGATGTCGGCCGGTTGGAATCCGGCCACCATCAGTCCGTCGAGCAGCGCGTCCAGCCGGGCGCGCGCCGCCAGTCTGCCGACTCCGCGGGCGCGCTGTGTCACGGAGCGCTCCTGGACCCCGCGCGACAGCACCCGGCGCGCGGCGCGCGAGACATGCGCGCTGTGCCGTTCGGCGACCGCGGCCAGGCGTCGGGTGTCGTACGGGATCGGCAGCCGCAGCGTGACACGGTGCTCGAAGTGACAGTACGCGGGCAGCGTCGCGGCCTCGGCGTCGGTCTGCGGCACCCCCTCGTTCCAGGGCGCCGCCACCAGCTTCGTCCGTACGACGGGGAACCCGGCCTCCGCGAGGCGCTCCGCACACCGCTCGGCGGCCCGGCGCTGCTCGTCGAGCGTGCCCGTACCGGGCAGGGTGAGCGTCGGCCTGGACGGGGTACGGCCGCGGTCCAGGACGACGAGGCTGACCGCGAGGCCATGGGCGGCGGCCCAGTCATGGAGACACGCGACCCGGTCCGGGCGGTCGGCCCGTACGGTCAGGAGTGTCTCGAAATCGCCCTTGATGGTCCGGCCGAGATCACGGGCGAGATCGTGGCCGGGCTCGCCGGGGGGCTCGCGATGCGGCTCGCGATGGGGCTCGCGGTGGGGCGACGCGCCGGTCTCCGAACTTAAGTCCACCGAGAGAAGTTACCAAGGGGGACACAGGAAGGGGCGCCCCTGGGTGAGTTCGGGGCGCCCCTGATCATGCGAGGGAGGTCAGGCGTGTGGTCTCCGCGGGGGAGGTCAGGAGACCTTGGCCAGCGCGGCGGCGAGGCCGTTCGCCCACAGGGTGTTGACCCGGGAGCGCTCGGCCGCGTTCGGCTGGGCGTTCTGGCAGGAGGTGCCGGGGCCGCCGCCGGACATCAGCTCGCTGCACGGGCCGGAGTAGTGGTCGGGGAGGCCGAGGACGTGCCCGGTCTCGTGTGCGGTGACGCGGGTGGAGTTGTACTGCTGGTTCTGCCGGTAGTCCAGGAAGATGTAGCCGGAACCGTGACCGTCGGTGCTCGCGTACGAGCCGCGCGAGTCATTGCCCTCGTAGTACGTGAAGTCCGCGTTGCTGCCCGCCTGGAGCTTCACATTGGAGACGGCGCTGTTCCATATCGAGGTGGAACTGGCTATCTGGCCGGCGAAGGTGGGCGCGTTCGACGCGTTGTAGACCACGGTGACGGCCTGGGCGCCGGGGTTCGCGGCACGCTTCTCGGCGACCGACTTCAGGACGGCCTCGAAGAACGCCTTGTTGCCCGCGGCCTCCGCCTTCGAGCCCTCGTAGGCGGCGTACGAGGAGGTGGCGGCCTCGCCGGCGGGGGCCGGAGCAGCGGTGGCGGTGGGGGCGACACCGAGCGTCGCGAATGCCAGACCGATACCGGCGATCGCGGAAATGGCGGTCTTGGGGTGTCTCATGTGGGGGGCTCCTACGTGTCCGTTGAACGGGTTCGGTACCGCAGAGTCTCGGGGAGTCCGCCCTTGTGCGGATGATGTCAAAGACCGATAGCACGAGCGCATCACCCTGGCCGTATATCTTCGAATGCGCCTCCAATTACAGGGATTTGGACATCTGGTGTGGTGCGGGAGGCCGCTCTACTCTCTGGGCATGGAGCTGGAGGTGAGACATCTGCGTGCCCTGTGTGCCATTGCCGATGCGGGCAGTCTGCACAAGGCGGCGCGACAGCTGGGGATGAGCCAGCCATCCCTGACCACGCAATTGCGGCGCATCGAGAACGCGTTGGGCGCGGAGCTGTTCTCCCGGGAACGTACCGGCTGCCGGCCCACCCCGCTGGGCCGCTCGGTACTGAGCAGGGCCCGTCCGCTCGTCTCCGGGATGGCCTCGCTGGTCGCCGAGGCGCGGGTGGCGGCCGGTCTGGCCGACGGACCGAGGCTGCGGATCGGCTCCACCGCGAGCCGCGCCCTGGTGGGATGGCTGCGCCGGCTCAGAAATCGGCTGCCCGGTACGGATATCTCCCTCCATATGGACGTCTCCGCCAACGCGTTGCTGCGGATGGTCGCCGCGGGCCAGCTCGACGTGGCGTTCGTCCACGAGGTGGAGGGCTGCCCGCTGCTCGTTCCCGAGGGGCTGGAGCGGCGCGTACTGGTCGAACGGGAACCGCAGTTCATCTCCATGGCCAGGGACCATCCGGCGGCGGGCAGCCCCGTCGTGGAACTGGCGGATCTCGCCGAGGACCGCTGGATGGTCGATCCGACGGTGGACGGTGAATGGGACGGGCTGCGCCGGGTATTGGGCGCGGCCGGGCTCAACCCGCCCGTATTGCATGGGGATTACCTCACGGCTGCCTCACTGATCGCGGTCGGCGAGGCGGTCGCGCCCTGCCAGCCCACGTCGGGCCCGCGCGACGACATGGCGATACGGCCGCTGCGGGACGATCCGCTGGCGGTGCGGCTGCTGCTCTTCTCGCGCCGTGGCGCGGAGGGGGCGGCCACGGGGGGAGCGGGCGTGGAGGGGGCCGGCGGCCACGATGAGGTGTTCACGGACCTGGAGGCGTCGTACCGGGAGGCGGCGCTGCGTGCGGTCCACTACCGCAGATGGCTGACCGCCCACAAGAGCCCCCTGCTGCACGCTCCGGCGGCCTGAGGGGGCGCCGCTTCACGGGGTCCGACCGGGTTCCGACGGGGGCTGCTCCATGGGGGAGCGCAGCCGGAAACCGGTTGATCGGACCGAGCCCGGCCGAGTAAGCAGGAGCCGTGCCCGTAGCTGACGGGCGGCCCCTCCGAGGAGTGACGATGGCTCACCGCATGACCGTGCCCGGCCTGTTTCCGCCGCCCGACTACGCGCATACGGCGATCGTCGAAACGGACCGGCGCCTCGCCTTCCTCGCCGGATCCGTACCGCTCGACGCCGACGGCACGCTCGTCGGCCCCGGCGATTTCGAGGCCCAGACGGAGCAGGTTCTCGCCAATCTGGAGACCGCGCTGCGCGCGATCGGATGCGGCCTGTCCGATGTCGTGGCGACCACGGTGTACGTGGCCGCGACGGAGCCGGCCGATCTCAGCCGGGTCTGGGAGGTGGTCCGCAAGAGCGGCCTGACCCTGGCCCCGCACACCTCCACGCTGCTCGGGGTCACCTGCCTCGGATACACGGGCCAGCTGGTGGAGATCACGGCCGTGGCCGAGGCCCCCTGACGCCTCTCTCCCTCGCTTGGAGCCCGTCGACCCCCGACGCCGATGTCAGTCCCCTCTGAGATGCTGCCCCCCTTGGCGCGGTGCGCCGTGCAAGACGGCAGGAGGAGCCGATGGGCTTTACGGACGAGATCTGGCACGTCGTCTCGCGCCAGGACGAGCAGCCGCTGGGCGACATCGCCATTGAGGAGGCGGACTTCCCCTGGCTCAGCGGCCACTTCACCCCGGGCCCCGGATTCGCCGCGGTGAAGCCCCTGTTCGACCGCGAGCTGTCCCTGCTGGACCGCGTGAACGAAGAGCCCGACGCCTGGGAGGCGGCGTACGACGACGTCGTACGAGCGGTCGCCCTGGTGTCCCCGGACGGCCCGGTGGCGGAATTCCTCCTGCACATTCGGAACGACCAGGCCTGGTTCCGCTGGAGCGACACCCCGTTCCCCGACTCCTGAGCGCGGTCCTCCTCCGGTTTCACGGCGCCGAATCCGGCCTCGGCGGGCTTCGCGATACCTTCGGCAATTCGTTTCCCGTGCACGTGGTAGCGGCGCAAGGGTGACTCGACTCCGGCCGCCTGCATGGTCGGCGCGGACGCCTCGTTGACAGGGAGCGGGCTCCCCATGCGCCGACGAGGGCGCCCGAAAAAGCGACCGCACCCGGTCCAGCAGGGACTCCGTGCCGGAGTCCTGCGGACCGGATGCGGTCGAAAAGCGCTGCGTATGAGGTAACCGCAGGTCAAGCGGCATGATCGGCGATCAGGCCTTCTTCGTCTCCCAGAAGATCTTGTCGATCTGGGCGATGTAGTCCAGGGCCTTCTGGCCCGTGGCCGGGTCCTTCGAGCCCTTCGCGGTCGACAGCGCCTTCAGGGCGTCGTTGACCAGCTGGTGCAGCTCCGGGTACTTCTCGAAGTGCGGGGGCTTGAAGTAGTCGCTCCAGAGCACCGAGACGTGGTGCTTCGCGAGCTCGGCGCGCTGCTCCTTGATGACCGTCGCGCGCGCCTGGAAGTGGGCGTCGTCGTTGCCCTGCATCTTCTCCTGGACGGCCTTGACCGACTCGGCCTCGATGCGGGCCTGGGCGGGGTCGTACACGCCGCAGGGGAGGTCGCAGTGGGCGCTGACCTTCACCTTGGGGGCAAACAGGCGGGAAAGCATGGAGCTGTCCTTCCTCGTGATCGTCTTCTCAGGTGGGACATTACTCCGTGAGAAGCCTGTTTTCGCGGGTGCCCCCTAGGGCTTAGGACAAAAGTCCGGGGTCAGTATGGGACGGGTGGCGGAACGTACCGTGGGACCGGGAGGTGCCGAATGGCGGAGCACGGGCGGGAGCCGAGGGTGTCGTTGGGGATCGCTGTGGTGATGGGTCCGTCCATGTATCCGACGCTCAGGCACGGCGATCAGCTCCTCGTGCACTATCGCGCTCCCCTCAAGCCGGGCGACGTGGCGGTGCTGAAACACCCGTTGCAACAGGACTTGCTCATCGTGAAGCGGCTGGTGGAGCGGCGCGACGGTGGCTGGTGGGTGCTCGGGGACAATCCGGGGGCCGAGGGGGACAGCCGGGTGTTCGGCACGGTGCCCGAGGAGTTGCTGCTGGGGCGGGTCCGGGCGCGGTACCGGCCGCTGGGGGATCAGCGGTCGGCGCGTGCCGTGGTGTCCTGGCTGGTGTCGGCGCTGCGGCCGGTGTCGGCCGAGCGCTCGGTCTCCAGGCGTTTGCGGGCCCGGTAGGCGGCGACGTTGGCGCGGGTCGCGCAGCGGTCCGAGCAGTAGCGGCGCGAGCGGTTGGTGGACGTGTCCAGATAGGCGTTGCGGCAGGGCGCCGCCTGGCACAGGCCGAGCCGGTCGACGCCGTACTCCGTCAGATGGAACGCGAGCCCCATCGCCGCCGTCGCCGCGAACCCGGCGGTCGCGTTGGAGGGGTGGTCCGCGAGGTGCATGTGCCAGCGCGGATGGCCCTCGTCGTCGAGGAAGTCATGGCCCGAGATCTGCGGACTGACCGGGAATTCGAGCAGCAGTGAGTTGAGCAGGTCCACCGCCTGGGTGGCCTCGCCCTCGTCGGCGGCGGTGAAGACCGCGCGCAGTCGGGCCCGTACCGACCGGAAGCGGGTGACGTCCGCGTCGGTGGCGCGGCGGGCCGCCTGGGAGCTGGGGCCGAAGAGGGCGCGGACGGCCTCGACCGAGGTCAGGGTGTCCGTACCGCGGGCCGGTTCCTCGGTGTTGACCAGTCGTACGGCGGAGTCCGAGTAAGAGGCCAGTTCCACTTGTAGTCCTTACGGAAGCGGTCTAGGGTCTGAGGGCAACGATGTAATGGCTGATTTTGCTTCTAGGGTATTACAGGGGAGGGTTTCCATGACGGAGACGGGAACCGCGAGTGCGGGAACCACGGGAACCACGGGCACGGGGGCCGACGAGTCGGCGGGGACGGACTGGCGCGGCTGGCAGGAGAGCTGGGACCGCCAGCAGGAGTGGTACATGCCCGACCGCGAGGAGCGCTTCCGGGTCATGCTGGACATGGTCGAGGCCGCGGTGGGCCCCGAACCGAGAGTGCTCGATCTCGCCTGCGGTACGGGAAGTATCACGGACAGGCTGCTCCGCCGGTTCCCCGGAGCGACCAGCACCGGTGTCGACCTCGACCCCGCGCTCCTCGCCATCGCCCGCGGCTCCTTCGCCGGGGACGAGCGCGTGAGCTTCGTGACCGCCGATCTGAAGGACCCGGGCTGGACGGCGCTCCTGCCGTACGGCTCGTACGACGCCGTACTCACCGCGACCGCCCTCCACTGGCTGCGCGCCGAACCGCTCGCGGCGCTGTACGGGCAGCTCGCGGGCCTGGTCCGGGACGGCGGCGTGTTCATGAACGCCGACCACATGACGGACGACTCCACCCCCAGGATCAACGCGATCGAGCGCGCCCATCGGCACGCCGGAATGGATCGTGCGAAGGCCGCGGGCGCCCTCGACTGGGCGGGCTGGTGGGAGCTCGTCGGCCGGGATCCGGTCCTCGCGGGACCGGCCGCCGAGCGCTTCAGGATCTACGGCGAACACGCGGAAGGCGATACTCCATCCGTGGACTGGCACGCGCGGAAGCTGCGTGACGCGGGCTTCGACGGAGGTACGGACGGTCTGGTCCTCACCGTCCGACGCGCTCGCCCTCGCGCTCAAGTAGGCGGACCGACCGGGCCGGGCCGGGGCCGGCACACGGGTGAGGGGCGGTACGGACGGGTCCGTACCGCCCCTCACCCGTCCCGGACCACCTTCTACAGCACCTTCGACAGGAACGACTTCGTCCGGTCGTGCTGAGGGTTCGTCAGCACATCGCGCGGGTGGCCCGATTCGACGACCACACCGTCGTCCATGAAGACCAGCGCGTCACCGACCTCCCGCGCGAAACCCATCTCATGGGTGACCACGATCATCGTCATACCGTCCTGGGCCAGATCGCGCATCACGTCGAGCACATCGCCCACCAGCTCCGGGTCGAGCGCCGACGTGGGCTCGTCGAAGAGCATCAGCTTGGGCTCCATCGCCAGCGCGCGGGCGATCGCGACCCGCTGCTGCTGGCCGCCGGAGAGCTGGGACGGATAACTCCCGGCCTTGTCGGAGAGCCCGACCCGGTCCAGCAGCCGCTCGGCACGGGCGCGGGCCACGGCCTTCGCCTCGCCGCGCACCTGGATCGGCGCCTCCATGATGTTCTCGACCGCCGTCATATGCGGAAAGAGATTGAAGCGCTGGAAGACCATGCCGATGTCCCGGCGCTTCCTGGCGACCTCGCTGTCCTTCAGCTCGTACAGCTTGTCGCCCTTCTGGCGGTAGCCGACCAGCTCGCCGTCGACCGACAGCCGGCCCGCGTTGATCTTCTCCAGGTGGTTGATGCACCGCAGGAAGGTCGACTTGCCGGAGCCGGACGGGCCGATCAGACAGAAGACCTCGCGCGGGGCGACCTCCAGATCGATGCCCTTGAGGATATGGGCGGCGCCGAAGGACTTGTGTACGCCCTCGGCCTTCACCATCTGGGTCATGCCATGCCTCCCTTGGGCCGGCCGAGGGACAGCAGGTTGACGCGGACGCGCTGGAACGGGGTCATGGGCAGGCTGCGGCTCGACCCGCGCGCGTAATAGCGCTCCAGGTAGTACTGGCCGATGCTGAGCACCGACGTCAGGATCATGTACCAGGCCGCCGCCAGGAAGAGCATCTCCACCGTGGCGCCCGAGGTCTGGGACACGTTCTGGGTTGCGCGCAGCAGCTCGGTGTACTGCACCGCCACCGCCAGCGACGAGGTCTTCAGCATGTTGATGACCTCGTTGCCCGTGGGCGGCACGATCACACGCATCGCCTGGGGTACGACGATCCGGCGCAGCGTCTTGGTGTGGCTCATGCCCAGCGCGTGGGCCGCCTCGGTCTGGCCCTCGTCGACCGCCAGGAGGCCGGCCCGGCAGATCTCCGCCATGTACGCCGCCTCGTTGAGCCCGAGGCCCAGCAGCGCGCACAGGAACGGGGTCATGAACGAGGACCACTCGTCCTTGTAGACGGGCCCGAGGTTGATGTACTCGAAGACGATGCCCAGGTTGAACCAGACCAGCAGCTGTACATAGACCGGCGTGCCGCGGAAGAACCAGATGTAGAACCACGCGATGGCGGACGTCACCGGGTTCTTGGACAGCCGCATCACCGCCAGGACGATGCCGAGCACCACCCCGAGGAGCATCGCGAGCACCGTGATGATCACGGTGTTCTTGACACCGGTCAGTATCTGGCCGTCGAAGAAGTAGTCGGGGATGGCGCCCCAGTTCACGTCGCCCTGGGCGAACGCGTACACGAGCGCGACCAGCACTCCGATCGCGACGACCGCGGACACGTACCGCCCGTAGTGCCGCACCGGAATCGCCTTGATGGATTCCGGTGCGGTGGACGACGTGTCCCGTGGGCCTTCCTTGGGGTCGTCCGATTTGTCGATGCCAACCGTCACGGATGTTGCCTATGCCTTTCAGAGCCTTCGAAGCGGGCGCGGAGTCAGGAACCGCCGTTGAGCTTGGCTTCCTTGACCGCGCCGTCCTCGACGCCCCACTTGGCGATGATCTTGTCGTACTCGCCGTTCTTGATGATCGCCTCCAGCGCGGACTGGAGCGCCTTCGTCAGCGGGTTGTTCTTGGCGACGGCGATCCCGTACGGAGCGGCCTCGACCTGCTCACCGACCAGCTGGAAGTCATTGCCGCCGCCCGAGGTCTTCACCGCGTACGCCGCGACCGGGAAGTCACTGGAACCGGCGTCCGCGCCGCCGCCGCGCAGCCGGGTCTGGGCCTCCAGGTCGTTGTCGAAGGCCTCCAGCGTGATCTTGCCCTTGCGGGCCTGCGTGCACTTCTCGCTCTCGGACTTGGCCAGATCGTGCGAGACGGTGCCGCGCTGGACGACCATCTTCTTGCCGCAGAGGTCGGACCAGGCGGTGATCCCCTTGTCGTCGCCCTTCTTGGTGTAGATCGAGACACCGGCGGTGAAGTAGTCGACGAAGTCGACGCCCTCGCCGACCTTCTTGCCGGTGTCGCCGTCCACACCGTTCTGCCGGTCCTTCGTGTCCGTCATGGCCGACATGGCGATGTCGTACCGCTTCGACCGCAGACCGGTCAGCAGAGTGTCGAAGGTGCCGTTCTCGAACTCGAACGTCACGCCGAGCTGCTTACCGAGCGCGCCGGCGAGATCCGGGTCGATGCCGACGGTCTTGCCGGACTTGTCCTTGAATTCCACCGGCGGGTACGCGATGTCCGAGCCAACCTTGATGACGCCCTTGTCCTGGATCGCCTTCGGCAGCTGGTCGAAGAGCGGGGCCTCGGCGGAGGAACCGCTGACCTTCTTGGCGCCCTCGGTCTGGTCGCCGCACGCGGTCAGCAGCAGGGTGCCCGCGACCGCGAGCGCGCCGACCGCGGCGATCCTGGACTTCGCGACGGTCGTCCGGCGGGTGGTGCTAGCGGTCATGATCAGGATCCTCCGGCGGATGAGGGAGCTGCCAATTGGCCGAGCACGCGTCTTCGAGTGTCGCGACCGAGTGTGATTAGGGCATCTTGCCATTCGGGCTGGCCCATTCAGGGGACCAGGCATGTCAAAATCGGGTAACGGGAGACCCCCTCACCCCGGCATGGCGGTACATCAAGACCGGACCATCTGCTGGAATACCGCCTTTCGGCGGGATAATCTCCGGTCCGTCCCCCTTTCTGGGCATGATTCATGCCGCTTACCGGAAGTGTCCGAATATTCGGCTATGGGTCATCTCACCAGGGAGATGTGGACTCGTGGACGGTGCGGTCCGTCCGGTAAGAAGGACGATTACACCCCTCATCCGGGGCTCAGGGCGCGTGTGCGGCGCGCCCGCGCGTACGTATCACCTTTCGGGCCGAGCGGACCAACCGGCGCGGATCACGCACGCGGTGCCCACCCACCCCTCCTCAACCAGGAGCGGCAACCCTCAACTGATGAAGACTTAAGGGGTCATCCACATGGCAGCGGAGATTGTCAATCCTCGCAGCGACAGCGCCACCGACAACCAGGGCGGTACGGGGAGTGCTTCCGACGAGCGCTTCGATCCGGCCTTCGCGCTGCACCGCGGCGGCAAGATGGCCATCGTGGCCACCGTGCCGGTGCGTGACAAGGACGATCTGTCCCTCGCGTACACCCCCGGGGTCGCGAAGGTGTGCAGCGCGATCGCCGAGCGGCCCGAGCTGGTGCACGACTACACCTGGAAATCGCAGGTCGTCGCCGTCGTGACGGACGGAACGGCGGTGCTCGGACTCGGTGACATCGGGCCGGAGGCCTCGCTCCCCGTGATGGAGGGCAAGGCGATCCTGTTCAAGCAGTTCGGCGGGGTCGACGCGGTGCCGCTGGCGCTCGCGACCACCGACACGGACGAGATCATCGACACCGTCGTGCGGCTCGCGCCGTCCTTCGGCGGCGTCAACCTCGAAGACATCTCGGCGCCGCGCTGCTTCGAGATCGAGCGCAGGCTCCAGGAACGGCTGGACATTCCCGTCTTCCACGACGACCAGCACGGCACGGCCGTCGTGACGCTCGCCGCCCTGCGCAACGCGGCGAAGCTGACGAAGCGCGAGCTCGGCGAATTGCGCGCCGTCATCTCGGGCGCGGGGGCGGCCGGGGTCGCCATCGCGAAGTTCCTGCTGGAGGCGGGCATCGGCGATGTCGCCGTCACCGACCGCAGGGGCGTCGTCAGCCGCGACCGCGACGACCTCACCGACGTCAAGCGGGAACTGGCCGAGATCACCAACCGCGCCGGGCTCTCCGGCTCGCTGGAGTCCGCGCTCTCCGGCGCGGACGTCTTCATCGGCGTCTCCGGCGGTACGGTCCCGGAGCCGGCGATCGCGTCGATGGCGCCGGGCGCGTTCGTCTTCGCGATGGCCAACCCGAACCCGGAGGTCCACCCCGACATCGCGCACCAGTACGCGTCCGTCGTGGCCACCGGGCGCTCCGACTACCCGAACCAGATCAACAACGTGCTCGCCTTCCCGGGGATCTTCGCGGGCGCGCTCCAGGTCCGGGCGTCCCGGATCACGGAGGGCATGAAGATCGCCGCGGCGAACGCGTTGGCCGACGTGGTCGGCGAGGAGCTGGCGGCGGACTATGTGATTCCGTCGCCGTTCGACGAGCGGGTGGCCCCGGCGGTGACGGCCGCGGTGGCGGCGGCGGCGCGATCGGAGGGCGTGGCCCGCCGGTAGCCTCCGGCGTTGCGCCGTCCGGCGGGGGGTCGTGGTGCGGTCGTCTTTGGCCCGGGGCCGGTTTCCGGGTGCGGGTTGTCGCCGGGTGTCGCTCCGGGGCTCGCGCCCTGGACGGCATGCTGTGCTTTTCCGGGGGACACCCCCGGACCCCCGTACGGCGCGACTCTGGCCACAGTCGGAGCACGGGCGGTCGCGCGCCACACATCACGCTTCAGTGTCCCGGACACGACCCCTGCGCGCCCCCCTTCACCGCCCGCACAAGCCACGAGGTCGTGTGCGAGGGCGGGCGGGGGAGGCGGCGGCACCCTCCCGCACCGGCCCACTCACCCCCGCCGAGTGGCCGGGGCCGCCGGGCCGCACTCACCCCCATCCTCAGGCGGGCGGTGAGTGGGAGCCGACCGCCGGGGGGAGGGGGTCGGGGTCGCAGGAGGTGCGTGTCCGGACGTAAAGCGTCGCAGCTCGCGCGAAGCGCGGTGACCACGCGACGGAGTCGCATATCGATCGCAGCGCAGTTCGGACACGGACCTCCGGAGGCCCCGGCCCCCGGCACACGACCACGCACCCCGCACCGCACCCGCACCCCGCACCGCACCCGCCCCCCGCCGGACGGCGCACCGCACCCCTCCGCCGGACGGCGACCCCCGCCGGAAGTTTGGTCGCGGGCCGCTCCCGGTTCACGCTCGCCTGTTGTGATGCTCCGTGACATCTGCCGACACAGGAGGCGCTTGTGAACCTGCTCGTCAACGGTGACGCCGAGCGTGGGCCCGGAGGGAGCGCCGAGCCGGTGGCCGCCGTCCACGGATGGGTCGTACGGGAAGGCGCGCCCGCGCTCGTCGGGTACGACGTCGGGAACGGCTATCCCACCCCCGCCGACCCGGGCCCCGGCGCCGCACACCGAGGCAGCCGGTTCTTCTCCGGCGGGAACAGCCCCCGCACCGCGCTCGTCCAGGACGTCCCGCTGCCCGTCGCCGGGAAGGCCGGCCGCGCCGCCGTGGACGCCGGGCGCGTGCGGTACGCCGTGTCCGGGTGGCTCGGCGGGTACGCCGCGCAGGAGGACGGCGCCAGGCTGTCGGTCGAGTTCCGCGACGGCAGGGGCACCCCCGTCGCCCTGTCCGTGCTCGGCCCGGTCACGGCGGCCGAACGCGGCGGCAGGACCGCGCTGGTCGAGCGGACCGCCGAGGCCGCCGTGCCGCCCGGCGCGCGGTCGGCGCGGGTGCTGCTCGTCTTCACCCGGACCGGCTCCGGGGTTTCCAACGACGGTTACGCCGACGCGATATCGCTGACTCTGACGGCCTCGGGGGGACGGGCATGAAACTGAACCGACGCGATCTGCTCAAGGCGGCCGGAGCCGCCGGAGCGCTCAATGTGGTCTGGCCGCTGAGCGCCGGCCTCTCGCCCGCGCAGGCCCGCGAGGCCGCCGAGGCGCTCGGCTCGACGTACGACGCCGCGCCGTTCACGCTCGGCGTCGCCTCGGGCGATCCGCAGCCGACGAGCGTGGTGCTGTGGACGCGCCTCGCGCCGGAGCCGTTCGCCGAGTCCGGCGAGCAGCCGCTGCCGGAGGTCGTCGAGGTGCGCTGGGTCGTGGCCGAGGACCGGGCGCTGCGCCGGGTCGTCGCCCGGGGCACGGCGCCCGCGTCCGCGACGCTCGGGCACAGCGTGCACGTACCGGTCCACGGCCTGCGTCCGGGCAGCGAGTACTGGTACGCGTTCACCGCGCTGGGCCGTACCAGCAGGCTCGGCAGGACCAGGACCGCACCCTCGGGACGCGTGCGGAGTGCCCGCTTCGCCACGGCCAACTGCCAGAATTACCCGCAGGGTTACTACGCGGCGCTGCGCGGGATCGCCCGCGAGCGGCTGGACTTCGTCATCCATCTCGGCGACTACATCTACGAGTACGGGCCCGAGGGCGGCGATGTCGTCCGCGACAACAACGGCCCGATGATCTACACGCTCGCCGACTACCGCAAGCGCCACGCGCTGTACAAGGGCGATTCCTCGCTGCGCGAGGCGCACGCCGCCCACCCCTGGTTCCTGACCTGGGACGACCACGAGGTCGCCAACGACTACAGCGGTACGGGCGGCGGTGCGCCGTTCCTCCAGCGCCGGGCCGCCGCCTACCAGGCGTGGTACGAGCATCTGCCGCACCGCGACGCCGGTGACTCCGCGCTGCCCGACCCGGACATCCACCGGGTACGCCGCTGGGGCGATCTGCTGGAGCTGGCCGTGCTGGATCTGCGGCAGTACCGCTCCGCGCAGAACCTCCCGGACGGCACGATCCTCGGCGCCGGCCAGAAGGCATGGCTCAAGCAGACCGTCGACCGCGCCCCCGACTCCTGGCACATCTGGGCCAACTCGATCATGCTCAGCCAGCTGCGCGGCTCGCCCGGCGGTTCGTACATGTTCACCGACCAGTGGGACGGCTTCCTCACCGAGCGCAAGGAGGTGCTCGAACACGTCCGTACGAGCGGCCTCGAAGACCTCGTCGTCCTCACGGGCGACTGGCACTCGGCGTTCGTCGACGACATCAGGCCGGACTACGACAACACGGAATCGCCCGTCATCGGTACGGAGTTCACGGCGCACTCGGTGACCTCCAGCGCGTACGACCCGGGGTGGAACGCGACCAACGGCCCGATCATGGGCCGGGCCAATCCGCACCTCCAGTACTTCGAGGGAAACCGCTACGGCTACGACGTGTACGAGGTGACACCGGAGCGCTTCACCACCCACATGCGGGTGATCGAGGACCGCCGGGATCCGGCCTCGCCCGTCTCCACGCTGACGACCTTCCATGTGGACCGGGGGACGGCGGGCGCGTACGAGGACCCGGCGACGAGGAACTCGCCCGCGCAGTACCGCAGGGACTGATCCGGGGCGCGGGACGCGTGTCACACGCGCGTACGGTTCCTCCGCGTCCCGCACCCGCCCTATCGTCAAGGTCATGTTCGCCGCCTACGCAGCCCGTATTGACCGCGACCACCCCCTCGACGGACTTGAGCTGGGCGAACGCCCCGCGCCCGAGGTACGACCCGGCTGGACCACCGTCACGGTGAAGGCCGCCTCGCTCAACCACCACGATCTGTGGTCGCTGCGAGGGGTCGGCCTGCCCGAGGGCAGGCTGCCGATGATCCTCGGCTGTGACGCCGCCGGTCTCGACCCGGACGGCAACGAGGTCGTCGTGCACGCCGTGATCGGCGGGGGCGACCACGGCACCGAGCCCCGTTCGATCCTCACCGAGCACTACCAGGGCACGTTCGCCGAGCAGGTGACCGTGCCCGCCGGGAACGTACTGCCCAAGCCGCCGGAGCTCACCTTCGAGCAGGCCGCCTGTCTGCCGACCGCCTGGCTGACCGCGTACCGCATGCTGTTCACCAACGCCGGTGTACGGCCCGGGGATTCGGTCCTCGTCCAGGGCGCGGGCGGCGGGGTCGCCACGGCGGCCATCGTGCTCGGCAGCGCCGCGGGGCTGCGGGTGTACGCGACCAGCCGCGACGAGGCCAAGCGGGCGCGCGCGCTCGAACTGGGCGCGCTGGAGGCGTACGAGCCGGGCGCGCGGCTGCCGCACCGGGTGGACGCCGTCATCGAGACGGTCGGCGCCGCGACGTGGTCACACTCCGTCAAGTGCCTCCGGCGCGGCGGCACGCTGGTGATCTCGGGCGCGACGAGCGGCGACCGTCCGGCGCACGCCGAGCTGACCCGGATCTTCTTCCTGGAGCTCAGGGTCGTCGGCTCGACGATGGGCTCCAGGGACGAGCTGGAGGACCTGCTCGCCTTCTGCGCGGTGAAGGGCGTACGGCCGGTGATCGACGAGGTGCTGCCGCTGGAGCGGGCGCGGGAGGGCTTCGAGCGGATGGCGGCGGGCGATCTGTTCGGCAAGGTCGTACTGACTCCCTGAGGTTGTCAACTTTTGTTGACAAGGCCTCCATGTCAACGTACGTTGACGTCATGACCGAAGCAACGGATCTCGCCGAACGGGCGGGTGACCGCGACCCCCGGGTCGGGCTGAGGGCGGTCGCCGCGCTGCGGCGGCTGCTGGAGCAGCTCGAAGCCGTACAGGTGCGCAGCGCCCGCAACCAGGGCTGGTCGTGGCAGGAGATCGCGGACGAGCTGGGCGTCAGCCGGCAGGCCGCGCACAAGAAGCACGGGAGGCAGTGATGTTCGAACGCTTCACCGACGGCGCCCGCGGTGTGGTCACCGGGGCCGTCGCACACTCCGAACGCAAGGGCGCGGACACGGTCACCGACGAACACCTGCTGCTGGCGCTGCTCGACCAGCGGGGCACCCGCGCGTCCTTCGCGCTGGCCGCGCTCGGTGTCGCCGACCGGCGCGAGTCCCTGGAGGGAGCGTTCGCGGAGGCGCGCAGGCGGGGCGGGCTGACGAAGGCGGACGCGGACGCGCTGGCCGGGATCGGGATCGACGTGGGAGAGATCGTCTCGAAGGTCGAGGCGGCCCACGGGGAGGGCGCGATGCAGGTCGGCAAGAGGTCGAAGCGGTGGTGGTCGGGGCACCGCGCGTTCACGCCGGAGGCGAAGGCCGCGCTGGAGAAGTCGCTGCGGATCGCACTGGGCCGCGGCGATCGCCACATCGGCGACGAACACCTCCTGCTCGCGCTGACGGCCCGGCCGGGGCTGGTGGCGGAGGTCCTGGCGGACCACGGCGCGACGTACGCGGCGGTGGAACGCGCGATGTTCGGCGGCCTGTCGGAGGCGAGCTGAAGCCCGCGCCGGTCGGTGGCGGGCGGTAAAGGGGGGCGGGCGGGGGTCGTGTCCGGGACACTGAAGCGTGATGTGTGGCGTGCGAACGCCCGTGTCTCAACGCTGGGCAGCTGCGCGCCGTACGGGGGTCCGAGGGTGTCCCCCGGGAAAGCACAGCATGCCGTCCCGGGCGGCGGCCCCCGCCGGAACGCGCACGTCACCCGTTGCGCGTGCGCAGCACCTCGCCGATACGCGTCGCCGCCGACGACAAGTGCCGCCTCGCCTCCGTCAGTTGCGCCTCCGTCACCCCGTTGTCCCGCGCCGCGTCCCGGATGTCGTCGCGGAAGCGGTCGAGCAGCCGGTCCAGGTCGCGTGCCGGGTCGCCCGTCCGTGGGGTGTCCTCCGCCCAGCCCGGGTCGGGCTCCGCCTGCGGGGCGGGCGGCTGTTTGCGGGTGGACCATGCCGTGGCGGCCAGGCCGCTGAGCTGGTCGGCCAGTTCCGACATGCCTTCGCGTACGGCGCTCGGCCAGTCGCCTTCCACGAAGTGGTCCTGGACCTGGTCCTGGACCTGCTTCGCGATGCGCTCCACCGTCTCGCGGGTCTGCTGCGCGTCCTCGCGGGCCCGGCGGGACTCGTCCTTCGCCCGGCGGGCCTGCTCCTTCCACTCCTGCTTCGCGCGCTTGAGTTCCTCCTTGGCCGCGCGCCAGGAGTCGTTGTCCCCGAAGGCCGACTCCCAGTCCTTCCGTGTGCCGCCCTTGCGTGCCTCGCCCTTGCGGGTCTCGGAGGCCGCCGCGCGCATCTCGCTGCGCAGCTGGCCCGCCGCGCCCCGTACGTTGTCACGGATCTCCGCGGCCAGCTCGGCCACGGACTCGCGGATCTCCAGCTCCAGGTCGGCCAGCTCGCCCCCGCGTCCGGCCAGTTCGGCGCGGCCCGCGTCGGTGATCGAGTAGACCTTGCGGCCGCCTTCGGTGGCATGGGTGACGAGGCCCTCGGCCTCCAGCTTGGCCAGCCGCGGGTAGACCGTGCCGGCGGACGGTGCGTACAGGCCCTGGAAGCGCTCCTCCAGCAGGCGGATCACCTCGTAGCCGTGGCGCGGCGCCTCGTCGAGGAGCTTGAGCAGGTAGAGGCGGAGTCGGCCGTGGGCGAAGACCGGAGACATGGTCAGAACTCCTTCGTGTCGGCGGGCGCGGTGCCGGCCGGGGAGGGGGCGGGGGAGTCGTACGGGCCGTCCTCCGCCGGTGGCCTTCTCAGCAGCGCGATCGAGCCGGACACCGTGGTCGCCTTGAGCGTGCCCGTGCCCGCACCCAGCGTGCCGGTGATCTTGTGTGCGCCCCATTGGCCGCTGACCCGCAGATCGTCGAACGCGTTGGAGACGGCGCCGCTCGCCGTGTTCACCTCGACCCGCGCGTCCGTGGGGTGCGGCAGCCGGATCGCGATCTCGCCCGAGACCGAGGTCAGCTTGATGTCGGTGGGCGCGCCCGCCGGGTCGAGGTCCACGACCATGTCGCCGCTGACCGAGTCGGCCCGTACAGACGAACCCGCGCCCTCGACGACCGTCAGATCGCCCGAGACGGAGTGGAAGCGGAGGCCGCCGGTGACCGCCTGGGCCTCCACATTGCCGGAGACCGTGTCCGCGCGTACTTCGCCGGACAGCCCCACGAGCGTGGTGTCGCCGCTGACGCCCCGTACGTCCGTACGTCCCCGTACCCCCGAGACCACGGCCCCCGCGCCGACCACCCCGACCTCGACCTCGGTCCCGGCGGGGACCGCGACGGAGACGACCGCGCTGCGGCGCCTGCCCTTGGGGTCCAGCCAGTTGAGGAAGTCCTTCCAGGGCAGGTCCTCGTAGGCGACCGTGAGCGTGGAGCCGCTTCTGGTCACGATCAGCGGCGGACCCACGATCTGGGAGATCTCCAGATGGGCGCCGCCCTGTTCGTTCAGTACGGCCTCGTCGGTGCCGACGACGTTCACGGTTCCGTTGACCACCCGCACATTGAGCGAGGTCACCGGGTCGTCGAAGGTGAGCTTTCTCGGCTCGGCGACTTCCCACGTCGACTCTGCCATGGTGCTGACCTCCCGAGGCCCCGGCGGAACGCAACATATCGCGTCTCTTGATGAACACGATATATCGCGGCTATCGGAAGTCAAGGCCGGGTGGCCGAACGAGTGGAGCGCAACGGCGGCCGCCCGGAGGTCACGGCGCCCATATCCGGGCAAAGTGCCCTAGCGTAAAGCTATGAACGCGACTTCCGTGGGGGCTCTGCTGCTCTGCCGGGCCGAGCCGGCGGTGGTACGGCCCGCCGCCCACCTGCTCCGCGAACGGCTGCTGCTCGCCCCGGCGGGCGAGGGCTGGACCGTACTGGTCCCCGAGGGCAAGCCCTGGCTGCACGGCGGCGATCCGGTCGACCGGGTCGTCGTGAGCTGGGCCACCGCGCTCGCCGTCGGCTCCAACTGGCCGGTTCTCGCCCTGTGGTGGGACGCGGGCCGGGCCGGCTACACCCTGGCGGCCGCCTTCCGGCGCACCGTCGGCTATGTCTGGCTCGCGGACGGCACGCCCGCGGGGGAGGACGAGGCGATGCGGACGTTCGCGGCCCGCCTCGGCCTCGATCCCGTACTGGATCTCCAGGCGCTGGGGCAGCTGACCGGGCAGGATCCGGAGGCCGACTCCAGGACCAGGCTGCGCGCGCTGGTCACGTTCCTCACCCGTGCGGACCTCGTGCTTCCGGCGGGTCTCACACCGGGAGAACCGGCCGACCGGCTGCGTGAGGTGGCACGGATCCAGCCGGGCGCCGAGCAACTCGAATGGGCGGGCTGGCGCGACACCGTACGGGCCGAGCTGGATGTGGTGGAGGACGGGCCGCTGGGCCCCTGGCTCCGTGGCCCCAAGGCCCGGCTGCTCGCCGCCGCCCAACTCGCGACGGGCGTACCGCTGGTCCTCTGGGCGGCCCGCCGCCGGAGCGCCGGATGGGTCTTCGCGGGCACGCTGCTCGTCACGCACGGCGTGCTGGGACTCGCGTACGACCGGTTCCGCGCCCAGGAATGAGGCCGGGCGGTGCGAAGGCGTGTCGTACGGGCTATTCGTTGTCCTCGTCGTCTTCGTCGTCTTCGTCGTCCAGCCGCGCCAGCCATGTCGCGAGACGTTCGACCGGGACCTCGAAATCGGGATTGAGGTCGACAAACGTACGCAGCTGTTCGGCCAGCCACTCGAAAGTGA
Source organism: Streptomyces sp. NPDC102274 (assembly GCF_044766385.1). Lineage (NCBI taxonomy): Bacteria > Bacillati > Actinomycetota > Actinomycetes > Kitasatosporales > Streptomycetaceae > Streptomyces > Streptomyces sp. NPDC102274. The sequence goes on from NZ_JBIWLW010000003.1 coordinate 297,686, forward strand.
CCTCCTCCTCGCCGCGCCGTTTCTCCAGTTCCTCGATCCCACGGTCGGTGAAGTACATGGAATCAGCCTAATGCCTGGTGGGCGGGGTGTGAGGACCGGGAGCGAGGCCCCGCGTCCGCCGAGAACCGTCCGGGTACATACCGCCGTCCTTTCCCATGACCCTCGCGCCGGCTCTCTACTGCCGTTAATCTGCGGGGAATTGGGGGAACGGGGGAAGTCATGGGTGATGACGAGGCCAATGTCACGCGCATCGAAATGCCGGATGGTACGCCCGTATGGGCCCGGATCTCGGGGGCCGAGGAACTGCGCCGCCCTTCCGGGGGCCTGACGTACGCGGACACCGGGTTCGCCGACCAGGTGCAGGCGCGGGTCGAGAGCCTGCAATCCGTCGTGACCAGCGTCGCGCGGTCTCTCGCCGGGCCTCTACGCGCGGTGCGTCCCGACGAGGTGAGTGTCGAGTTCGGCATCGAACTCACCGCCAAGTCCGGCAAGATCATCGGACTGCTCGCGGACGGTGAGGCCAAGGGGGGCATCAAAGTCACCCTGACCTGGAACGGCGGCGGTCCGCCCGCCGACCTCGCCGCGCCACGGCCACTGGTGCCGCCCCAGACCGCGCCACCGCCGCCACCGTCCGCGCCGCCGACGGTCCCGCCCGCCGCGCAGCCCGCCGTCCCGGCGCAGCCCGCCGTCCCGCCCGCCGGTGGCACGCCCGGCGCACGTCCCGGCGCACCGGCGCATCCTGACGGGCCCACGCCCCCGGCCGGGAGCGGAGCATGATCGACGGGCTCGGCCGGGGTGTGCCCGGAGCCTTCGGCGACGGCGGACTGGCCCTCCTCGACCTCGTCATGGCCGCCACCGTGCGCATCCATGGCCCGGAGGGCGGGTATGACCCTGACGGGCCAAGCGGAAGCTTCCTGGGGAGCGGCTTCTTCATCGCCCCGAGCTGGGTTCTCACATGTGCGCATGTGGCGTTGCAGGGGGAGGGGCGGGACGTGACCGTGGTCTTCGAAACCGGTCCCCGAAGCGGCGAGACGGCGGTCGCGGGTGCCGTCGTGGCGGCGCTTCCCGAGGCGCCCCCGGGCGGCGGCGGTCCCGGTGCGGGCTGGCCGGCGCCCGATCTCGCGCTCGTCCGGCTCAGCAGACCCGTCGACCACGCCTGTGTGTACGTCAGCGAGCGCCCGGCGAAGTTCTTCGGCGGCGAGCAGGTGCTCTACTCGGGCTGGACCGAGGTGGGCGGCCGGCTGAAGCGGCTCAGCGGGCAGTGCGCCGTACAGGGCACGGTCGGCGGCTGGGCCGACTCCGACGAGCAGATGCGGCTCGGCGGGGATGTGCTGCCGCCGGGGGTCTCCGGCGGGCCCGCCGTCGATCTGCGCCGCGGCGAAGTGATCGGGGTGCTGAAGTCACAGCTCCTGGGTGCCATGGGCGGGACGTCCATCACCATTGACCGGCTGCGTTCGCTGCCCGTGCCCGCCGCCATGGCCGGGGCGGAGTCGGACGACGACTACCAGGCGGTGTTCCACGCCCATGACCGCTACCACGCCGACCGGCACATCAGCCGGGTGGGCACCGGCCGTACGTGGACCGATGTGCAGAGCTCCCTGGCCACCGGCGCCGACCGCGCGCTGACCCCGCAGCAGCGCGTCATGCTGCTCGGCAGGCTCGCCGAGCTGCCGCCGCCGGTCTCCACCCACAGCCTGCTCGATCTGCTCTTCCGGCTGCCCAATGTGCACTCCGTGGACCGCTATCCGGCGCCGCGCAGCTGGCGGGACGGGCTCGGGGCGCTCTACGAGACCCGTGGCGGGGAGGCCGCGCTCGAACTCGTCCTGCGCTACTGCATGAGCGTCATCTCCGCCGAGCGCCCCTATGTCACGCACACCACCGCGGCGGCCGAGGAAGCGCTCTGGGGCTGGGTGAAGGTGATCGCCGACGAGCGGCTCTCGCGGGAGTTCCGCAACGAGATCACCCGGCTGTGGTCGGCCGGACGCCACCGTACGGACCGCGAGCAGCGGCGCGCGTCCCCGGCCTACGGGGAGCGGCTCCGGGAGGGGGAGCGCCCCTTCGTCCTGCTGGAGCTGGAGCCGCGCGGCTGGGAGCGGGACAGCTACGACTGGCGGGTGGGTGTCGCCCGGCACAGCGGAGAGGTGGTGCCGGTCGCCGAGGACAGCCGCGGCACCCCGGGTCACTCCCTGCGCACGCGCGTCACCGCCGCGCTGACCGAGGCGTTCCGCCGCTGCGACGAGCCGGACAGCCCCGCCATGCTCCAGGTCGCCGTCGTGCAGGCACTGCTCGCTCTTGAGGTGGACGGCTGGCAGCTGTCGCCCGACGAGCCGCCGCTCGGGGTCACGCGTCCGGTGGTCGTGCGCTGTTCGGACCAGGAGCCACCGCTCTCGGAGGACGAGTCCCGCGAGCGCAGGGCGCGCTGGAACCGTACGTGGAGCGCGGCGATGCAGGCCGAGATCTTCGACTGCGAGGACGGACTGCGGGTACCCGTTCCGACGGAGGAGGCACTGCGCTCGCTGGCGTACGAGACCGTGCCCGTGCTCTGCCGCTACGGCGACCGGCCCGACGGGGAGACCGCCGCCGGGCTGGCGCGGGTGGTGCGCGGCGGCTTCCATGTCGCCCTGCTGCGACGCGGCATGGACCGTCCCGACGTGGTCTGCGCGGACTTCCACCGGGGCGCGGTGGCCACCGTCGCGGAGGCGGGCACCGCCGATCAGCTGCCGTGGAAGATCCAGGAACTGAGACAGGGAGTACGCGCGGGCCGTACGGAGATGTACTGGTCGGACGGCGTCGCGCTCTTCTACGACGATCCGCACCACCCGCTGCCCGGTTCCGGCCAGTTGCTGGAGGCGCCGTGAACCGCCCCGGCCATCGGCCTCTTACGGGGTCGGCGGCGGATCGCTACCGTGTGGCACGTTCGGCGGTTGCTGCCCCTGGCGGACGAGTGATGACGAGGAACACGCAATGAGTGAACCCAGCGAGTGGCTCATCTATCGAGGGGCCGGCGAGCCGCACGGAGGCATCACGCAACTGCCTCCGCCGCCTCCCTGGCGGGACTTCGCGGGCCGCGGCGACAACTCCCCGCACGGCGAGGGCGGTACGGACGACGGCAAGGACGGCGGCGACGGCTCCGCCGACCGGCGGCTCGGCGGCTACCGGCACGAGGCGGAGCTGCACCGGCCGGGCGCCGAGGAGCTCGAAATGATCAACGCGGCCCTCTACTTGAGGCGCCCGCTGCTGGTCACCGGAAGCCCCGGCGCGGGCAAGAGCACCCTGGCCCACTCCGTCGCGCACGAACTGGGGCTCGGCAGGGTGCTGCGCTGGCCCATCGTCAGCAGGTCCGCCCTCCAGGACGGGCTGTACCACTACGACGCGATCGCCCGGCTCCAGGACGTGCAGCTGGCCGCGCACAGCGTCGTTGGCACGAACGGCGCGAACGGCACGAACGGTGCGGACGGTACGGACCGCCACGACCCGTCGGCGGACATCGGCAGCTATATCCGGCTCGGCCCGCTGGGCACCGCGCTGCTGCCCTCGGAGCAGCCCCGCGTGCTGCTCATCGACGAGCTGGACAAGAGCGACATCGATCTGCCGAACGACCTCCTCAATGTGCTGGAGGAAGGGGAGTTCGGCATTCCGGAGCTGGAGCGGATCGCCGACCGGCTGCCCGACGGCGAGGCCGAGGTCCTCACCGACGACGGCAAGAAGGTGAAGATCAAGGGCGGCCGGGTGCAGTGCCGGGCCTTCCCGTTCGTCGTCCTCACCAGCAACGGCGAACGCGACTTCCCGGCGCCCCTGATGCGCCGCTGTATCCATCTGGAGCTGGGCCGCCCCGACCACCAGCGGCTCGCCACGTTCGTACGGGCACATCTCGGCGACGAGGCCGCGCGCGCCGGCGACGATCTGATCATCCACTTCCTGGAGCGCTCGCGCAGCGAACTCATCTCCACCGACCAGCTGCTGAACGCCATCTATCTCACCGACGCCGCCGCCCCGGCGGGTCGCGACCGTCTCGCCGACCTGCTCATCCAGCGACTCGACCGGCCGAGGTGATGTGCTGATGGCGGGCGGTGCGGCGGACCGTACGACGGACGGCCCGGCGGGCGGGCGGGCGCCGTACGACGGCGCTCTGCTGACCGCGCTCGTCGCCCGGCTGCGTGAGGCCGGTCTCGACCCCGACGCCGAACAGCTCTGCGACGCCCTCTGGCTGGCCGAGCAGACCGGCCGCGGCCGGACGCGGCAGGGCTCCGGAGAGGACGGCGAAGCGGGCGCGGACGGCGGCGAGCGGCCGGCCGCCACCGGCGCGACGGCCGTGGCACCCGCGACCCTCACCGACTCCGTCCAGGAGACCGAGCCGGAGGACGAGCCCGCGCCGCGGCCGGACCCCGGCGAGGAGGACGACCGCCGGATCTCCCTCTATCCCGTACCGAGCCACGGCGGACCGCGCACGCGGTACGGGCGCGGCGCCACCGCGCTCACTCTCGGGGTGCCCGCCGCGCCCGCGCTGCCCGCCCCCCTCGAACTCCAGCGCGCGTTACGGCCACTTCAGCGCTACCGGCCGGCCGCCCCGCCGTTGCGCCGTACCCTTGACGAGGTGGCGACTGTGGAACTGAGCGCTCGGGCCGGCGGGCTGATCATCCCGGTCTTCCGCGGGGTGTCGCGGGCGGACGCGCTGCTCCAGTTCGTCATGGACGCCTCGTCGTCGATGCGCGTCTGGGAGCGGCTCTTCGCCGAACTCCAGCAGATATTCGGCCAGTTGGGCGCCTTCCGGGATGTGCAGGTGCGCTATCTGCACCAGGGGCCCGACGGCGCGCCCGCCGTCAGCAGAAGTCCCGACCCGGCCGCCGCGCCGCTCAGCTCCGCCGACCGGCTGAGCGACCCGACCGGACGTCGCGTCACCGTCGTCGTCAGCGACTGCGCGGGCCCGCTCTGGCACAGCGGACGCGCCCACCGGCTGCTGCACCAGCTCGGCCGCCAGGCGCCCACCGCCGTACTGCAACCGCTGCCGCAGCGCATGTGGAACCGCACCCGGCTACCCGTCACCTACGGTGTGCTGTCCCGGGGCGAGGGGCCGGGCGGCGCGGCCGTGCTGAAGGTCGGCGGCGACGCCGCCACGGCGCCAGCCGCGCGGCCCGGAGCCCTCGCGATCCCCGTACTGCCACCGGTCGCGGGCGCGCTCGACGCCTGGGCGCGGCTGCTGTCGGGCACCGGCGCGGGCCAGATCTCCGGCGCGGTCGCCTGGGTGCGCGCCGACCATCCCGGGGCGCCCGCGCCGCGCCACGGCGACCGGATGTCCTCGCTCCAGCTGGTCAGCCGGTTCCGCTCGGCCGCCTCGCCGGCCGCCGGCCAACTGGCCGTCTATCTCGCCGCGGCCCCGCTCTATCTGCCGGTGATGCAGCTGGTGCAGCGCACGATGCTGCCCGACTCGGGCCCGTCCGAACTGGCCGAGGTGCTGCTCAGCGGACTGCTCTCGCGCAGCAAGGGCGACGGCGCGGACGACGGGCAGTGGTACGAGTTCGCGCCGGGCGTCCAGGACGCGCTGCTCGGACCGCTGGGACGGGACGAGGCGCTGCTCGTGCTCAAGCACTGCTCGGAGTACATCGAGCAGAGATTCGGCAGGGGCGGCCCCAACTTCCCCGCACTGGCCCTGGCCCAGCTGGGCGACAGCAGCCGCGGCCCGTACCTCCCGCGCGGCGGTCTCGACGACGACGGCGCGTTCCGCGGCGAGGGCGAGACGGAGATCGAGCCGGACGGCGAGCACGGCGACTCCGGGGAGAACGGCGGGCCGGAGGGCGGCGTGCGGCGCGCCCCGGATCCCTTCGCCGAGGTCGCGGCCCGGGTGCTGGAGCGGTTCATGCCGCTGCCCGACCAGTTCGCGCCGTACGGCGGCGGTCAGGTCCTCGACCCGCCCACCAACGACGCGGTGGAGAGCGCCCGCGGGCTGCTGCGCCAGTTCGATTCGGACAGCATGGTGCAGTATCTGATCGACGCCGTACAACTGCTGCGCGGCGCCACCGAGCGCGAGGAGCCGGCGTCCGGCTCCGACCCCGAGCTGTGGGCCGAGTTCGCCCGCTGTCTGCTGCGGCTGTGGGAGGTCCAGGGCGGCGCCGGACTGCTGCGCGAGGCCGAACGCGCCGCAGAGAAGGCCGCCGCGCACCCCCGGGCCGTCCGCGAACGGGCCGTGCTCGCCAAGGTGTTGCACGCCGCAGCCGACGACCGGCGGCGGCGCGGTGACCGGCGCGCCGCGCTGGAGCTGCTGCGCCGCGCCGACCGCGAGTACACCGTCGCCTGCGCGGCGCCGGGACTGGAGCCCGGCGAGGCCCTGCGGCTGACTCTGGAGCGGGTGCGCGCCCTGGAGGCGCAGTGGAGGCTGGGCGGCGACAGCGCGCTGCTCCAGGGCGCGATCGGCATGCTGGAGGCGTTCGCCGACGTCTGGCCCGACCAGGAGAACCGGCCGCCCGGCCTGCCGCTGGCCCATGGACGTACGCTGCTGCGGCTGTCCGGCGCGACCGGCGACCTCGAACAGTCCCAGGTGTACGCGGGCCAGGCGGCGCGCTCGCTGCGCAGAGCGCTCGCCCCCGGCGGTCACACCGTCGGCACCCAGGCCCGGATCCTGCTCGATCTGGTGGACGCGCTGCTGCGGTCCGGCGACGGCCTGGACGAGGCGGGGACGCTCGTCGAGCAGTCGCTGGTGACCGTACGGGACGAACGGCTGCTCGCCTCGCTCAGGACCAGGGCGGGCCGGGTGCGGGTCGCCCGGTACGAAAGCTCCGACGACCCGGGCGATCTGGAGGAGGCCGCCGAGTACTTCGCCCGTGCCTCGCGCGGAATCCCCCGTGACTCCCGGGCCCACGCGGATCTGCTCGCCGAGTGGGGCAGGACCCTGCTGAGACGCGCGGAACTGCCGGACGGCAGTCGCTACATCGGCGCGGCGGTACGGGTGCTGCGCGACTGCCGTACGGAAACGGTGCCCGGCATCCGGCAGGCCGACCGGCTGCTGATGCTGGGGAAGGCCCTGATGCTGCGTCACCGGCTGGGCGGCGACCGGGTGGATCTGCGGGAGGCCGAGCATCTCTTCGGGCTCGCGGCCCAGGAGGCGCGCGACCCGCTGACCGCCGCCCGCTGCTGGCTGGAACTGGGCCGCTCGCACTTCGACGCGCACCGGATCCTGCAGCGGCCGGCCCGGCTCGACGAGGCGGCCGAGGCGTTCAGGGACGCGGCGGACTCGGCCAGGACCGCGGAAGCGGAGCTGGACAATCCGCGACAGCGGCTGGAAGCCGTGGCACTGCGCGCCGAGGCCAATCACTGGCGGGGCATGACCTATGAGGAGGCCGGAAGGCCCCGGGCCGCGCGCGAGGCGTACCGCGCGGCGCGTACGGAGTGGGGCAAGCTGCCGGACGGCGGCGGCGACCGGGCGCGTTCGACGATGGAACGGCTGGCCGAGCTGGAGCGGTGAGGACCGGGCGCGTACGGGGTACGGGAAGGGGTACGACCGATACGACAGCACGGACACGGCAACGGGGAGGCCTGATGGACGAGTTGGCACGGACGACACACACAGTGGATGCGACGGACGCGACACATGCGACGGACGCGGGCGCGCCGGACGGTCCCGGCGGTCTGCCAGATCTGCTGGCGCTGGACCTGGAAACGCTGCGCACCCTCGACCACCCGGTCCTCGCCGAGGTGGTCGCGGATCTGCGCGGCCGGGCCGAGCAGCCCCGCGAGATGCTGTGGGGCTTCACCAACGCGTTCTGACCGGACGGATCCTGGTTCCGTTCCCGGGCCCGCGGGTGTTTTCGGCCCGGGGCCTCTGTTGAACAGGACAACCTGTCGCACCACGCGTTTGCCCGCCGGGTCGTCCAGGGAACCAGCCTCGGGCCTGTCCGGGCGATCCCCGGCCGTCCCGGACGCCGTACAGCATCGGGGGTGTGGAGTGTCTCGACAGGCGATGGCGCGCGGGCCGACGCCCGTGCCGGCACCGGTGGTCCGAGGGGCGCCCACCGCCGCCCCCACGCCCGTCCCGGCCCCCGTCCCCGCTCACTCGCCCGTTCCCTTCGGGCAGTTCATCGTCAAGGTGCACGGCCGCTGCAACCTCGCCTGCCGCTACTGCTATCTGTACGAGGGCCCCGACCGCACCTGGCGCGAGCGCCCTGCCGCCGCCTCGCCCGCCGTCCTGGACCGCGCGGCGTCCCGTATCGCCGAGCACGCCGCCACCCACGGGCTACGGGAACTCTCGCTCGTCCTGCACGGCGGTGAGCCGCTGCTCGCGGGCGCGGGCCGACTGGCCGCCTTCGCCGCGCTCGTACGCGAGCGGGTACCGCCCGGCCGCACCGTCCACACCACCGTGCAGACCAACGCCACCCTGCTCACCGAGGCCAGGATCGCCACCCTCGCCCGGCACGGAATTCGCGTCGGCATCAGCCTCGACGGCGGACTGGCCGCCCACAACACGCTGCGCGTCGACCACGCGGGCCGCCCCTCCTGGCCCGCGGCCTCGCGCGGCGCCCGGCTGCTCGCCGAGCACCACCCCGAGGCGTACGCGGGCATCCTCACGGTCGTCGACCCGCGCACCGACCCCGCCGAGGTGTACGCGTCCCTGCTCGCGCTGCGCCCGCCCGCCCTCGATCTGCTGCTCCCGCACGGCAATTGGTCCGCCCCGCCGCCCGGTCTGCCCGACGCCGGCCCCGGTGGTCCTGATGGCCCCGATGGCCACAACGCCCCGGGCGGTCACGACGCCCCCGGTGGTCCCGGCTTCTCCGACCGCCCCACCCCGTACGGCGACTGGCTGAGCGCGGTCTTCGACCGCTGGTGGTCGGCCGGGCGCAGAGAGACCCGGATCCGGCTCTTCGAGGAGTGTCTCGCCCTGCTGCTCGGCCTGCCCGGCGCCACCGAGTCCCTGGGGCTCGACCCCGTCAACGCCATCGTGATCGAGACGGACGGCGCCATCGAACAGGTCGACTCCCTGAAGTCCGCCTACGACACGGCCGCCGCCACCGGACTCGACATCTTCCGGCACACCTTCGACGACGCCGGCAGCCATCCCGCGGTCGCCGCCCGCCAGTCGGGCGCCGCGTCCCTCGCCGCAGGCTGCCGCGCCTGTCCGCTGCTCACCGTCTGCGGCGGCGGCCACTACGCCCACCGCTACCGCGCGGGGCACGGCTTCACCAACCCCTCCGTGTACTGCGCGGACCTCCAGCGGCTGATCCGCCATGTGGCGGCCAGGCTCGGCGAAGCGACGACCCCCCGGCCGGTGAGCAGGGGAGGCTCCGGGTGAGCCCCGTCGTACCGGAGCCACTGCTGCGTGAACTCGGCCGTACCGAGGGCGGATCCGAAGCCCTCGGGCTGCTCGTGCGCGACCAGCACACGCGCCGGCTCGTGCTGCTGCGGGCCCTGCTCGACGCGGCGTCCGCCGCCCCCGCCGCCGTCTGCCCGCCGGGCCGGCTCGACCGGCTGCGCCAGGACTGGGCGCTGCTGGAGGCCGCCGAGCGCGCGGACCGGGCCGCGGCGCGCTCCGTCCTGCTCCATCCGCTGGCGGGCCCCTGGGCACAGCGTTGTCTGCGCGGCCTCACCGCCGCCGTGCCGACCCCCGAACTCGCCGCCGATCTGGCCCACTTCAGTGCCCTCGCCGCAGCGGCGGCGATCCGCGCGGGGCTGCCCTTCCAGGCGCGCCTCACCGCCCCCGACGGGCTGCTCGTCCTGCCCACGCTGGGCGCGCTGCGCACCGGCCCGGGAACAGCGACGGCGGTCGACATCGCCCAGGCTGACGGGGAGGTGACGCTACGTCAGCAAGGCGCCGGAGCCGTCACCGTACGGCTTGGCGAGGACGGCACGCCCTCGGCGGGCCCTCGCTCCGGCGACCCGCGCTGGCTGCCCGTGCTCACCCTCCCCGCCGTCCTGCCGGGCACCGCGCCCGTACCGCTGGACGACCTCGATCCGTACCGCACGGCGGGCAGCGGTCTCCAGCGGTTCGGGCTCTCCTCCGTCGCGGGGCTCGACGCGAGGGAACGCGCGGCATGGCGGGAGCTGTGGGACGGGGTGGCGCCCATGCTCCGGATCGGCGGCGCCCACCGCACCGCCGAGACGGCGGCCCTGCTGCGCTGTCTGGTCCCGCTCTCCCCGCCGCCCGGCTCCACCTCCCCGGGCTCCCCATCCGTGGGCTCCACCGGTACCGGTTCGCCGTCCACCCGCGAGGGCGCCGCGCAGTGCAGCGGGACCCGGCGCGAGGCGTTCGGCGCGATCCTGAGCAGCAGGCCCGCCACGGCCGCCCACTTCGCGTCGACCCTCGTCCACGAACTCCAGCACACCAAGCTCGCCGCGCTCGCGGCCCTCACCCCGCTGCACCACGAGGACGCGACACCACGGCACTTCGCGCCCTGGCGCCCCGACGCCAGGCCCTTCGACGGGCTGCTCCAGGGCGCCTACTCGCATATCGCGCTCGCCGACTACTGGCAGCGCTGCGCGCTCGGCGCGGACCGCCCCTCCGCCCGCGATCCGGCCTGGGCCGAGCACGCGCGCTGTCAGGAGCAGGTCGGCGCGGTCCTGCCGGTGCTGGCGGCCTCCGGCGCGCTGACCCCGGAGGGCCGCGTTCTCGTCAACGAGATGATCTCCATGTACCACCGGCTGGCCGACACACCCCCGCCGCCCGGACATCTCGCCCGAGCGGTGGCCTACGTCCGCACCGCGCGCATGATCTGGCGCCAAAGGAACGCAAGTTAATGCGGCGCGCACCCGGATGGATTCCGTGCGCGCGGGGGTATGTTAAAAGGGCGTATGACGAAGCAGGGAGACGGTCGAATGCCCGGAGCGCGTAAGCCAGTTGGAGCAACCGGGACGCAGGCTGTCACCATCAGTTTCGCCGGTTTCAACCGGGCCTGGGCGGCCTGGATCGGGGACCGGCTCCAGCGCCGCGGGCTCTCGGTCGTCTACCAGCGGTGGGACCCGCCGGTGGAGACGTCGCTGGAGGAGGGGTTGGAAGATCTCCTGCTGGCGCCCGGACCCATTCTCGTGGTGCTGAGCGACTGGTACTTCCAGCTCGGCCCGCGCAGCCACGACGAGTGGAACCGCGCCCTGCGCCAGGTGGTCGCGGCCCAGCCCGACCGGTTCGCCGCCGTCACGGTCACCACGTCCGCGCTGCCCGGCGCCACCACCGTCTTCGCCGCCGCGGATCTGACCACCGTCGGTGAGTCGGAGGCCGAGCGGCGCGTCCTGGTCCGCCTCGGGCTGCCCACCGAGCCGCTGCCCGACCTCGGCGAGGGGCGGTCCGGCCCGCGCTATCCCGCGGACACCCCCGACGTGTGGGGCGGGGTCCCCCGTCGCAACACGCGCTTCACCGGCCGCGAGACGCTGCTCAACAACGCGTACCAGGCGCTCCAGGAGGCCGGCGGCGGCGCCGGTGTGGTGACCCTGCACGGCATGTCGGGCGTGGGCAAGACCCAGCTGGCCGCCGAGTACGTGTACCGCTTCGGCGCCGAGTACGACGTGGTGTGGTGGGTCTCCGCCGACAAGCGGGTCACCTGCCGGCAGAAGCTCGCCGAACTCGCCCCGGCGCTCGGCCTGTCCACCGGTGTGGAGTACGGCGAGCGGCTGCGCGCCGCCCGGGACGCGCTGCGCCGCGGCGATCCGTACCGCCGCTGGCTGCTGGTGCTGGACGGGGCCGACGAACCCGACCAGATCTGGGACCTGGTGCCGACCGGGCCCGGCCATGTGCTGATCACGGCGCGCAACCCGGAGTGGGGCGAGCACAACAGCGCCCTGATGGAGGTGCCGGTCTACGAGCGCGACGAGTCGGTCGCGTTCATCCGCCGCCGCGCCCCGCGCCTGACCCACGTGGAGGCGGACCAGCTCGCGGAGGCCCTCGAAGACCTGCCGCTGCTGCTCGACCAGACCGCGGGCTGGCTCAATGACTCGGACATGTCGGTCGACGAGTACATCGAGCTGCTGGAGGACGGCATCGACCAGGATGTCGTACGGGTCTCCGCCGACTTCCCGCTCGCCTTCCAGACCGGCTGGTCGATACTGCTCAACAAGCTCCGCGAGACCGTCCCGGAATCCGTCGATCTGCTCCGGCTGTGCACCTTCTTCGCGCCGGGCGCCATCCCCGTACGGCTGGTGCGCGACCTGCCCGTGGACACGCTCCCGGAGAAGCTGCGCGGACTGGTCGACGATCCGGTGCGCTGGGCGCGGGCGATCAACAAACTGCGGCAGTACGCCGTCGTACGGGCGGCCGGGGTCGGCGAGCGCGAGGTCCATGACTCGGTGCACGACGCCGGCCTCTCCGGCGTGGCGGGCGACACCCTCTACATGCACCGTATGGTCCACCAGATCGTCCACCAGGACATGCCCTCGCGGGACCACCAGGAATTCATCGAGGTGGTGCGCCGGGCGCTGGTGGCCGCCGACCCGGGCCGGCCGACCGACACCCGGCTGTGGCCCCGGTACGCGGAGATCACCCCGCACCTTAAGTGGGCCGATGTCCTGAAGAGCACCGACCCGGCGATGCACACCCTGATCCTCAACTGCCTGCGCTACATGTATCTTTCCGGCGAGTACCGCGCGGGCATCAACCTCGGCCGGCGCACGCTGGAGGCCTGGCGCCGGCTTCTGGGCGAGACGCACCCGAGGATCTGGGACGTCAGCTACCACTACGCCAACCTGATGCGCGCGGTGGGCGACTACGCGGGCACCGAAGCCATCGAACGCGCCGCCGTCGAGCATCTGCGCACCGAGCGCGGCCCGAAGGACCTGGAACATCTCCGGGCCTCCGGAGGGCTCGCCGCCGATCTGCGCGGCCTCGGCCGGTACGAGGAGGCCCTGGAGGTCTCCTCCTGGATCCTGATGTGCTACCGCGAGCTGCTGGGCGAACAGGACTCCCGCACCCTCAACGCCCAGAACAACCTGGCCGTCTCGCTACGGCTGCTCGGCCGCTACGAGGAGTCCCTCGACATCAACCGGCGGACGCTGGAGGCCCGTCGGCAGACGCTGCGCCTGCGGCACAACTGGACCCTCTTCTCCGAGATCAACTACGCCACCGACCTGCGCCTGCTCGGCCGGTACAACGAGGCCGAATCGCTCCAGTCGCAGAGCGTGCGCGTCCATCGGAAGGTGCTGGGCCGGGACAACCCCCAGACGCTGCGCGCCGAGCACAACCTCGCGCTGTGTCTGTACCGCTCCGGCGAACGCGGCAAGGCGGCCGTGCTGTTCACCCAGGTCCTGGAGAACTGCGAGCGGGTCCTCGGCGAACACGACCCGCTCACCATGATGTTCGCGGCCGGCCAGAGCTGCTTCGCCCGCGAACACGGCGACATCGACCAGGCCATGGACATAAGCGACAAGGTCGTCCACGGCTATCTGGCGATGCTCGGGGAAGGCCATCCGTTCGTCGCGGGCGCCCGCGCCAACCACGCCCTGATCCTGCGCAATGTGGGGGAGCGGGAGCAGGCGCACGCACTGATCGAGGAATCCCTCGCCGATATGACCAGGGCCGTCGGCGAGCACCATCCCTGGACGCTGGGGTGCGCCATCAACACCTCGGCGCTGCGCAATCTGGTGGGCGACCCGGAGGGCGCGGCCACGCTGACCGGCGACACCATCACCCGCGCCACCGAGACGCTCGGCAGGACCCATCCGCTGACGCTCTCGGCGCGTATCGCGCACGCCGCGGACCTGCGGGCCCTGCGCGAGGGGCAGCGCGCCGAGAAGGCGGAGGGGGAGGCGCTGGACGACCTGGCGGCGACGTTGGGCGCGCAGCATGTCCACACCGTCGCGGCCCGGTCCCGTAACCGCCCCTACTGGGACTTCGAGCCGCCGATCGTCTGACACCCGGGCAGCCTTGGAAAGCCCGGAAAGCCGGAGGGCCCGGCCCCGCGATCCGCGCGGGGCCGGGCCCTCCGGCTTGTGGAGACGGGTCCGTCAGGCGTCGAAGACCTCGCTGGCCAACTGCTGCTGCTCGGCCTGGTGGCGCTTGGCCGAGCCGACCGCCGGGGACGAGGAGTGCGGACGCGAGATACGGCGCAGCCGCTCGCCGTGCGGCACATCCGCGCCGACCGCCAGGTCCAGGTGGTCGATCAGGTTGAGCGCGATGAACGGCCAGGCACCCTGGTTCGCCGGCTCCTCCTGCGCCCACAGGTACTTCTCGGCGTTCGGGAACTTGGCGATCTCGGCCTGGAGTTCCGCACCCGGCAGCGGGTACAGGCGCTCCAGCCGCAGGATCGCGGTGTCCGTCACGCCGCGCTTCTGCCGCTCGGCGTCGAGGTCGTAGTAGACCTTGCCGGCGGTGAAGACGACCTTGCGCACGGCGTTCGGGTCCACGCTCGGGTCGCCGATCACCGGGCGGAAGCCGCCGCTGGTGAACTCCTCCGCCTTGGACGCCGCGGCCTTCAGACGCAGCATCGACTTCGGCGTGAAGACGATGAGCGGCTTGTGGTGCGGGTTGTGGACCTGCCAACGCAGCAGGTGGAAGTAGTTCGACGGCAGGGTCGGCATGGCGACCGTCATGTTGTTCTGCGCGCACATCTGGAGGAAGCGCTCCGGGCGGGCGGACGAGTGGTCCGGGCCCTGGCCCTCGTAGCCGTGCGGCAGCAGCAGCGTGACTCCGGAGGTCTGGCCCCACTTCTGCTCGGCCGACGAGATGAACTCGTCCACGACCGTCTGCGCGCCGTTGACGAAGTCACCGAACTGGGCCTCCCACATGACCAGCGCGTCCGGCCTGGCCAGGGAGTAGCCGTACTCGAAGCCCATCGCCGCGTACTCGCTGAGCAGCGAGTCGTAGACGTTGTAGCGGGCCTGCTCGTCGGTGAGGTACTGGAGCGGGGTGTAGTCCTCGCCCGTGCCCTGGTCGACCAGGACCGCGTGGCGCTGGCCGAACGTACCGCGGCGGGTGTCCTGACCGGAGAGCCGCACCGGCGTGCCCTCCATCAGCAGCGAGCCGATGGCGAGGGTCTCGCCCATGCCCCAGTCGATCGAGCCGTCCTCCACCGAGGCCGCCCGGCGCTGCATCTGCGGCATCAGGCGCGGGTGGACGGTGACCGTGTCGGGGACGTTGACCTGCGACTCGGCGATCCGCTTGACGACCTCCTGGGAGACCGCGGTGGTGACGGACACCGGGAACTCCGCCTGGGCGTCCGGCACCTGGGCCGTGCCCGGGTTCGAGGTGGCCTCGCGGACCTCCGCGAAGACCTTCTCCAGCTGGCCCTGGAAGTCCTGGAGCGCCTGCTCCGCCTCTTCCAGCGTGATGTCGCCGCGGCCGATCAGCGACTCGGTGTAGAGCTTGCGCACCGAGCGCTTCTTGTCGATCAGACGGACCATCTGCGGGTTGGTGAACTGCGGGTTGTCGCCCTCGTTGTGACCGCGGCGGCGGTAGCAGATGAGGTCGATCACGACGTCCTTGTTGAACGTCTGGCGGAACTCGAAGGCGAGCCGTCCGACGCGGACCACGGCCTCCGGGTCGTCACCGTTCACATGGATGATCGGCGCCTCGATCATGCGGGCCACATCGGTCGCGTACATGGAGGAGCGCGACGCCTCGGGGGCGGCGGTGAAGCCGACCTGGTTGTTGATCACGATGTGGACCGTGCCGCCGGTGCGGTAGCCGCGCAGCTGCGACATGTTGAGCGTCTCGGCGACCACACCCTGGCCCGCGAAGGCCGCGTCGCCGTGCAGCGCGAGCGGCAGGACCGTGAAGTCCGTACCGCCCTTGTTGATGATGTCCTGCTTGGCGCGGACGACGCCCTCCAGGACCGGGTCCACCGCCTCCAGGTGCGAGGGGTTGGCGGTCAGCGAGACCTTGATCTGCTCGCCGTCCAGACCGGTGAAGGTGCCCTCGGCGCCCAGGTGGTACTTCACATCGCCGGAGCCGTGCATCGACTTCGGGTCGAGGTTGCCCTCGAACTCCCGGAAGATCTGCGCGTACGACTTGCCCACGATGTTGGCGAGGACGTTCAGCCGGCCGCGGTGGGCCATGCCGATGACGACCTCGTCGAGCCGCGACTCGGCGGCGGAGTCGATGACCGCGTCGAGCAGCGGGATGACGGACTCGCCGCCCTCCAGCGAGAAGCGCTTCTGGCCGACGTACTTCGTCTGCAGGAAGGTCTCGAACGCCTCGGCCGCGTTGAGCCTGCGCAGGATCCGCAACTGTTCCTCGCGCTCGGGCTTGGCGCGCGGACGCTCCACCCTGTCCTGGAGCCACTTGCGCTGCTTCGGGTCCTGGATGTGCATGAACTCGATGCCGGTGGTGCGGCAGTACGACTCGCGCAGCACGCCCAGGATGTCGCGCAGCTTCATCATGGACTTGCCGGCGAAGCCACCGACCGCGAACTCCCGCTCCAGGTCCCACAGCGTGAGCCCGTGCTCGGTGATGTCCAGGTCGGGGTGCTTGCGCTGGAGGTAGTCCAACGGGTCGGTGTCGGCCATGACATGGCCGCGGACCCGGTAGGAGTGGATCAGCTCGAAGACCCGGGCGGGCTTGGTGACGTCCTCGTCGTGCGAGGCGTCGATGTCCTTGAGCCAGCGCACCGGCTCGTAGGGGATGCGCAGCGCCTGGAAGATGTCGTCGTAGAACTCGTTCTCGCCGAGCAGCAGTTGGCTGACGATCCGCAGGAACTCGCCGGACGCGGCGCCCTGGATGACGCGGTGGTCGTACGTCGAGGTCAGCGTCATGACCTTGGAGATGCCCAGCTTGTTCAGGGTGTCCTGCGACGTGCCCTGGAACTCGGCCGGGTAGTCCATGGATCCGACGCCCATGATGACCGACTGACCGGGCATCAGGCGCGGTACGGAGTGGACCGTACCGAGGCCGCCGGGGTTGGTCAGCGAGACGGTGACGCCCGTGAAGTCGTCCATCGTCAGCTTGTTGCCGCGGGCGCGGCGGACGATGTCCTCGTACGCCTGCCAGAACTCGAAGAAGTTGAGCGTCTCGGCCTTCTTGATGCCGGCGACGACCAGCTGGCGGTCGCCGTTCGGCTTCACCAGGTCGATGGCCAGACCGAAGTTGATGTGCTCCGGCTTGACCAGGGTCGGCTTGCCGTCGCGCTCCGCGAAGGAGTAATTCATCGACGGCATGGCCTTGATGGCCTGCACCATCGCGTACCCGATGAGGTGCGTGAAGGAGATCTTGCCGCCACGCGCGCGCTTCAGGTGGTTGTTGATGACGATGCGGTTGTCGAAGAGGAGCTTCACCGGGACCGCGCGCACGGACGTGGCCGTGGGCAGCTCCAGCGAGGCGTTCATGTTCTTCGCGACGGCGGCGGACGGGCCACGCAGCGTCACGTACTCCGGGCCCCCGGGGGCCGCGGTGGCCTCGCCGCCGGTCGCGGCGGGCATGGCCTTCGCCGGGGCGGGAGCCGCCGGGGGCTGCACGGGGGCGGCCGGTCGCGCGGGCGCCGGGGCGGCGGCCGCGGGCTTCGCCGGTGCGGCGGGGGCCGCGGCCGGTGCGGCCGGCCGCGCGGGTGCCGGTGCCTGCACCTGCGCGGGAGCCTGTGCCGGAGTCGCGGGCCGTGCCGGAGCGGCGGGTGCCGAGGGGGCGGGAGCGGTCGCCTGGGTCGTGGGCACCGCAGCCCCCGCGGCTGCGGTCGCTTCGGACCTGTCCGCCTTACCGGGGGTGCCCGGCTTGTAGTCGGCGAAGAAGTCCCACCAGGCACGGTCAACCGAATTCGGATCCTGGAGGTACTGCTGGTAGATCTCGTCGACAAGCCACTCATTGGCACCGAAGGCCGCGGCAGGGTTCTTGCCCTGCCCGTCTTCGTCGGTCGAGATGCTCGCGTTACTGGGGGACTGAGACGACACGGCGTGAACCGCCCTCTTCCGCTTCACAAGGTGATGGACAGCGGGAATCAAGGCTACGCCTACCAGGCCAGGAGGTGCAGGCCGGGCGTGCCATCGTCGTGCAAGTCACATCGGACGGCAAGTTTCAGCGTAATAAACGGCGGGAAACAAGCCAGGTTCCCTTGTGCCCGGAACGCGTAACGCTCCGGGAACGACCGGTTCACGGCCTGTTGCTCGCCCGTCCCCGACTCCGTGCCCGGAGATCGTGCGCTTTCGCTTCGAACTCTACGTCAATGGCGGGGTCGCGGTGCTCCCGGCAGAGTGACCCGTATCAGGCAGCCACGGGCCGATTCGGCCACCCCTATCCGCCCGCCGTGCAGATCCACGGCCCAGCGGGCGATCGCCAGGCCCAGGCCCGTACCGCCGTCGCTGCCGGGCCCGTGCGGGTACTGCGCGGTGCCCCGGTTGAACCGCTCGAAGACGCGGTGCCGCTCCTGTTCCGGGATCCCGGGCCCCTCGTCCTGCACCTCCAGGTCCAGCGACTCGGGACCGATGCCGCGCCGGGCCCGTACGGTGACCCGGCCGTGCGGCGGGCTGTGCTTGACCGCGTTGTCGATGAGGTTGGCGACGACCTGGTGCAGCCGCTCCGCGTCCGCGTGCGCGGTCAGCTCGGGCGGTGAGACATCCAGGTGGAGATGTACGTCCGTACGGGTGTGATGGCCGGAGCCGGAGATCGGCCCGCGCTGCGAGGACGCCAGATTGGCCTCCTTCAGCACCCCGGAGAGATACGGCCAGACCTCGAAGCGCCGTGACCGAAGCGGTACGACCCCGTTGTCCAACCGGGACAGATCGAGCAGCGTCTCCGTCAGCCGGCCGAGCCGCTCGGTCTGCCGCAGGGCCGTGAGCATCGTCTCGGGATCGGCGGGCGAGACTCCGTCCACCACGTTCTCCAGCACGGCGCGCAGCGCCGCGATGGGCGTGCGCAGCTCGTGCGAGACATTGGCGATCAGCTCCTTGCGGTGCCGGTCCTCGGCCTCCAGATCGTCGGCCATGCGATTGATCGTGGAGGCGAGGTCGCCCAGCTCGTCCCGGCGGTCCGCGCCGCTGACACGGCGGGTGTAGTCGCCGTGCGAGATGCCTTTCGCGACCGTGTTCATCTCGTCGAGTGGCGCGGTCAGGCCGTGCGCCACGAACTGGGTGATCAGCAGCGTGGCGATCATCGAGAAGACGGTGATGAAGCGCAGCTCGGTCTCGGTGCGCAGGGCCACCATCAGCAGCCCGGTGGTGATGAAGACGGAGATGACGACGAGGCTGCCGAGCTTGGCCTTGATGGAGAAGGGCCGCAGCCCGGTGCCGTCGAGGCCGCGGGGCCCGGGGCGGAATTCCAGGGCCGGGGGGCGCCGGGCGCCGCGGCTGTCGCCGCCTTTGCCGATCCCGGCGGAGCGGGTGCCGCCGGACCCGGGCTTCCGGGGGGAGCCGGAGGGGGCGGGGGACGCCGGGGCGCCCCGCCCGTCGGCCCCGGTTCTGTCTCCGTCGGCGCCGCCGCCGTCACCCGACCCGGTCATGGCGCCGGGGTCTCCAGCGCGTAGCCGACGCCGTGGACGGTACGGATCCGCTCGGCGCCGATCTTCCGGCGCAGCGCCTTGATGTGGCTGTCGACCGTACGGGTCCCCGACGCGTCCGCCCAGTCCCACACCTCGGCGAGCAACTGCTCCCGGGAGAGCACCGCGCGGGGTGTGTTCGCCAGACAGACCAGCAGATCGAACTCGGTGGGCGTCAGATGGACATCCTCACCGCGCACCCGGACCCGGCGCTGCGCGTGATCGATCTCCAGCTCGCCCAGCCGCAGGATGCCGCTGCGTGGCGTCACCGCGGCGAGCGCCGCCCGCTCCACCCGGCGCAGCAGCACATGCACCCGCGCGGCCAGCTCCCGCATCGAGAACGGCTTGGTCATGTAGTCGTCGGCACCGACCCCGAGGCCGACCAGCATGTCGGTCTCGTCGTCGCGCGCCGTCAGCATCAGCACCGGCACCGGGCGTTGCGCCTGGACGCGACGGCAGACCTCCAGGCCGTCGAAGCCCGGAAGCATGACGTCGAGGACCATCAGGTCCGGCTGCCAGGCCTCGGCCGCGTCCACGGCCGCCGGTCCGTCCAGCGCCGTCTGCACCAGAAAACCCTCGGCCCGCAGCCGTGCGGCGATGGCGTCGACGATCGTCGCATCGTCCTCGACGACCAGGACCCGGCGCTGGGCGCCGGGCGTCGCCGCGACCCCGTTGTGGCTGGTGTGTGTCTGCTCCATCGCCCCGCCCCTGGTACGCGTTCCGCGATCCTTGATCCGCGATCTGCATGAAGTATGCAGATCCGTGTGTGTGGAGCAGCGTAGAGGCAGCGGGAGCCTTCCGGCTACGCAGTGCGAACAGCGAGATGGACCACGTCGGGTACGCCTCGGGCAACTTGGATCTCTTCCGCCCTTACCCCGCTGAATCCGGCATTCCCCAACGCTTCGGCGAAGGAGGGAGAGGGATTCGCCGACCATACGGCGAGGACACCGCCCGGATTCAGCCGCGCGCGGCAGGCGGCCAGTCCGTCCGGCGAGTACAGGTTTTCGTTGTCCTCGGTGACGGTCCACTCGGGCCCGTTGTCGATGTCCAGGCAGAGGGCGTCGTAACGGTCCGTGGTCGTCCGCAGATACGCCACCAGATCGGTGTGCAGGATCACAGCACGCGGGTCGGCCAGCGCCGCCCCGGAGATCCGCCGGAGCGGCCCGTCCCGGTGCCAGTCGATGACGGCGCGCTCGCGCTCGACCACCACGATCCGGCCCCAGCGGGGATCGGCGGCGGCGTGCGCGAGCGAGAACCCGACCCCGAGGCCACCGACCAGAACGGCCGGCCGGCGCCGCTCCTCGGGGAGCGCCGCCAGGGCCGCGTCGATGAGCAGCCGCTCGGATCGGCCGTCGGAGGTGTCCATCAGGAAGCACCCGTTGGCGATGATTTCCAGCCGTTCGCCGCGCTGGCGCAACACGATCTCGCCGTAGGGTCCGTCACGCCGGTCGAGCGTGACGGGACCGAAGTCGGGTGCGGACGCGGAGCCGAGTGCGGGTACGGACATGCTGAGCCTCTCCGTCGGTGGCTGGTACCGCCTGACATCCTGCTCGTAGCGGGTGGAGCGGGACAATCCGTTTCCCGCGCACCCCAATCGAACCGGCCCCGCCCCGGCCCCCGCACCAGCCCCGCTTCAGCGCCGGTCCGGCCGCGCCCCGCGCCGCGCGTACACCGCCGCACCGACTCCGTACACCGCGACCGCGCTCAGCCACGCGCCGGCCTGCGGTCCGGGCTGTACGGGCCAGGCCCAGAAGGCTGCCGCGCCGCCTGGCGGTCTCGGCGGTGCCGGTGAGCGCGGCCAAGGTGGCCGGGAGGACCCCGGAACGGGCGTAGAGGCCGAGGGCGGTGGGCGGCAGGCGGGTGGGGAGCGGCTGTGTCATGGGACCGGCACCTCGTCGGGGTCAACAGCGGTCGGCAGCGAGATACCGGGTGAGATTCGCGCACCGTGAAACCGGGGTAGTACCCGAACTCCTGCGGGAGATAGCCCAGCCGCCGCCGTACCGCCGCGCGGGCGCGGTGCTCCGCGACGTCATCGCCGAGCAGTTCCACCCGCCCTCCGGCCGGCGCCGCGACGGTGGCCAGCACCCGGATCAGGGAGGTCTTGCCCGCGTCGTTCGGACCCAGCAAACCGTGTACGCCGGTGCCGAATCCGAGATCCACCGTGTCGAGCGCGATCGTCCTGCGATGTCTGACGGTCAGACTGTGTACCGCGGCTGTCATGCCGCTCGCCCCCCGCCTTCTCTGTGGCTCTGTCTCTGTCCGTCCTCGCGCCGTCGCCCGCGCTCCCATCGCCCGCCTCCGACCGTTGAGGGCCGGTCGGTCGAACGCGCGCCGCCGCAGGATCAGCAGCCCCGCGCACACCGCCGCCGCCGTGGCCCAGCCGCTCTGCGCCGCCGTCCCGGAGAGGAACCGCGTCAGGTGCGCGGACAGCTCAGCCGCCGACAGCGGCGGGTACCCGCCGCTGTCCGGGCGCGGCATCCGCAGCGCCGGTACCGCCAGGGCGACCGCCCAGGCCGCGGCCAGCACCCCCGCCGCCGTACGGCAGTCGACGTACGAGCCCAGCGCCAGCGCGGCCAGCGTCAGCGCCAGGCCCGGCAGCAGCCATGCCGCGGCTCTTGGCGCCCCGGCCGACGCCGGCAGCAGCGCCACCAGCCAGGGGGCCGCGCAGCGCGGGCCCGGCCGCCCACAGGACACAGGACGTGAACCCGACCCGGCGCGCTGACCCCGGCTCGACGGACAGGTCCGGGGCCTTCTCCGCCAGCACCGCCCCCGGTACCTCCGCGAGTACCGGGCCGACGGCTGACCCCTGTACCGTCGCTGACGGCCCGGTGATGGTCCCGCTCGCCGCCCGCGTCTGCCGCTCGTACGCCGGGACCTCCCGGTTCGAGGTGGGGGAGGGCAAGTGTTCCGGACCTGGTGAAAATCCATCAGGGTGTTTGGGGTTTTGGCGCCGCGAACCTGTCCGGCCCCGGCACGTGCACCTGGGCCACCCCGTCGCGCCCGGCCTTGCCGACGCCCGCACATTGTGCGGCGTCGCGTGCCCCGGCTGCCCGAAGGCATCCGGCGCTGCACCGGCCGTTTGAAGGGCGACATCTGGTCAGGGGCCCGCCTACCGCCTCGCGTCATGGCCGGATCAGGCATCACGCCGTGTCATACGTTCCTGGCGGACGGTAGCCTGCTGTCGGGCCGATAGGACTGACAATCAGGCGCGGGGTGACTGTGGAGCAGCCGGACCTTGCGGAGCACTACTCGGAGCTCGCCGCCGAGTACGACGAGCATTGGGTGTATGGGCCGGAGTACATTCCCTGGATGTCCGCGCGTATTGCCGAGGCGCTGTCTCTCTCTTCCGCAGACCGCATCGCCGATATCGGTAGTGGCACGGGGTTGTTCGCGCGGGAGGTGGCGCGAATCGTCCACCCCGACCAGCCCATCCTGTGCGTGGACCCGTCCGAAGCGATGCTGCGGCAGCTGAGTACGCCGTCGTCGCCTGGCCTGACACCGATTCTGGCCTCGGCCGAGGACATCGCCGAGGAGCGTACAAGGCTGCCCTATGAAGCGCTGGATGCTGTGTGGCTGAAGGAGTCCGTGCACCACGTCACCGATCCCGGTGCCACTCTGCGGGGCCTGGCCCAACGGCTCGTGCCCGATGGGCGTTTGCTCGTGGTGATGCTGCCCGCCACCATTCAGTACCCACTCTTCCGGGCGGCGCTTGAGCGCTTCGAAGAGTTGCAGCCCGACCCCGCGGACGTCGTTGGACATATGGAGCACGCCGGTCTGCAAGCTCGACTCTTCTACGTGGAACACGAGTTGCGTCTCGACCGAGACAAGTACATCGCAATGGTGCGGGCCCGCTACATGTCATTGCTCTCCACTTTCAGCGACAGTGAGATCAAGAAGGGAATCGACGAGATGCGAGCCACACACCCCGAGCCGGTCCTTGTGTTCCCCGACCGGTTCGCCTTCGTGCTGGGCGTGAGGCAGGGCGGGAAGCGATGAGCATGGTGGTGGACGAGCGGCTTCAGCGGCTCCGCAGTGAACTCGATGATCACTCGCGTATCGCCGACCGTCTGGGTCTCGATCTCGAACGTCCCTTACGCAGCTTGAATGACGGCTATCCGGAAAATGCGGTTGCCCTCGTCGGCAAACTGACGGAGAAGCTGCTCAAGGAGTTGTGGCGGCACCACGGCATAGAAGGCGATCCGTCGAGCAAGGCCCTCAACGACCTGGTCAAGGGATGCCGTCCGCATATCCGCAGCAGCACCGTGCTGAACGCCCTGGACGATATCCGGCGCCTGCGCAACCGATCCACGCATGACGGTTATGACATCTCCGACGAGGACGGTCTGCTGGCGGTACGTCGGCTTGTCGACGTGCTGGTCTGGTTTACCAACACCGGCAGCTCAGCTCTCCTCGGAGGCGAGCCTCATGTGGCTCCCGAGGTCGCGGGTCGCTGTGAATTCCTGGCCGGGCTGTATGTGACCCTCGGCTACCGCCAGGCAAAGCGCTTCGTTCTCACCTCGGACACGGTCTATCTGCTCTTCTGCCGCGAGTCCGGCATGCGTTTGGAGTACATCGAACTCATACTCTCCCGGGACGCCGACGACTTGCGTGCCGTTCTCACCTCCAGCGGCGGTGAACTGCTCCGCACACGCTTGCCCAAACTCACCCGCTTCGTCATTCTGGAAGAGGATCGCAACGGTAACCAGCTGCCGGGCCTTCTCCGTCAGTTACTCGGCCAGGACTATCGGATGGTCCGCTACGAGATGTTCGTCGACACTCTCATCGACCTCGGCATCCACCTCTCGGACAGTGCCTTGACGGACATGGCCGAAGCCCTGACACCCATCACGGCCAGCGTTCTCTCCATCGATCCCCGCACGGGGGATTCCCGTATCGAGGCTGCGGAGGATGCCGCCGCCCTTCTCGCCCGCGCGGCACGTGGCCACGCGAATATCCTTGTCACCGGCCGTCCGGGGAGTGGAAAAAGCACTCTCCTGCGCACGCTTGCCGCGGACTCCGGCACTCGCCGATTTCGCTTCTACTTCGACTTGGGTCTCAAACCGAAGGAAGAGCCCTTCTCGGAGTACGTGGCACGCCTGCTGGCGCCCTGCATGGTGGCGGATCGCTCCCGCGCCTACGACCTCTTCCTGTATCTGATCCGATCCGGCACGGCACTGTGCGTCCTGGACGCTGTCGACGAAGGCGTGGACGAGGCTAGTCCTCACGGGTTCCTGAGGCTCTTCGCCGATCTCGCACCAGTGCTGTCCGCCGAGTCCGCGGTGGTGATGAGTTCCAGGGTGTCCTTCCTCGCTGACTCGCCCCAGATCCGTCAGCTGCTGGACAGTGGCGCGGCCCGCTCCGAGCAACTGGTCGAGCAGATGTACGCCAACGGAGTCGACCCGGCCCGAGTGCCGCACTTCCACCTTGTGCGGCTCACAGAGCCCGACGCGACCCTGCTGGAGAAACGCCTGACCGCTTCCCTCCAACTGCCGCCCTCTCAACATCTCGATGCGCTGCTGGGCGCACACATCACAAGGACTTTGGCGGACCAGGACCGGGCGGCCATGGAGGACCGTCTCCCGGAGGTCTTCGGAAGGCACTTTCTGGGGGACCGGACCACCTTCTCCGTCCTCGACCTGCATCGGGAACTCGGCGCCGATGCCTTCGTAGACGGGCATCTGGATCGCAGCGCCTCCGTGCTCGCGCCCTTATTGCGGTCCGCCGGGCCAGATCGGGTCGCATTCGCGCACACCGCCTACCAAGAGCTGCTCGCCGCCCGGCACCTTGCTACGCCGAGCGGTCTCGAAGAGGCCGCGGACATGCCCGGCGGCGCCTTCATCACCGAACAGGTGAGAGCCTTCCTCGCTCGCATGTCCATGGGCGGCTCCACCGACGACTGCGTGCTACCCGCCGGGGTCTACCTCGTCGGGCCCGCCGAACGGCTTCTGCTGCGACGCGTACGACGTCCCGTCCGTTTCGACCGCCACGCCGTCACGGTCAGCCGCTATCGCCGCTTCCTCGACGTGCTGCTTCCTGATGGCACCTCACCCTGGGATCACCCGGAGCAACCGGCCAACGTCACGCACGTGCCCTGGACGGACCGGCTTCGCGAAGCGGATTACTACGTCAACCCACGGTATGGCAGTTACCCAGCCACCTGCGTCAGCTGGTGGAGCGCCTTCGCCTTCGCGGCCTTCGAGGGCAAGCGTCTGCCCACCGCGCTGGAATGGGAAGCCGCCGCCCGCGGGACGGACGGCCGTCTCTTTCCCTGGGGAGACGATTCCGAAGGCGCGTCGGTCAACTGCGCGGACACGTGGGTCGGCCACCCCGTGGTGACCTTCCATGCCTGGCAACAGGAGTTCGCGCAACGGGCGCTCCGCACGGCGTGGGTCACGCCGGTGGAAGAGCGACCGACGAACCGTTCCCCATACGGCATTGAAGACATGGCCGGCAATGTCTGGGAGTGGACCTCTACGAGCCTCGACGACCCTGGCGAGGCGGTGCTCTGCGGTGGCAGCTACGACAATCCGATACGCGCCGTGCAGACCAGCAGCAAGGGGAGCTACCGCAAACGCGGCGGCAGTAACGCCGTCGGCTTCCGGTGTGTGCAGGACATCGACCAATCGGAGGCGGAAGCCTGATGAACGATGCACGGCATGGCATCATCGTCGACCGCAGGCCCACCGGGGGCGGACTCACCGGCGCGGTCGGCGCCTTCATCGTTCAGGACGAGGCGGACGGCCACCACTACACCTTTGACTACACACACATCGTCACTGAAGGCTTCCGTACGATCCGGACCGGTGAACGCGTCCGCTTTCATGTCGCCGCCGACCGCCCCGGCCGCGCGGAGTTCGTCATCCGGCTCGACCAACCCGACCCGGCCGAGTACTACCAGTGACTGGGGACCTGGAAACCGTCACGGGAGCGCGCCAAGCCCTCACCGTCATACTTCCCGTGCGGCTGGTGCGCACTCCGGCCTGGGCGGAAGGCCCCTTCCCTTTCGAACTCGGCAGTAGGCGAACCGACGCGGCCACGCGTGCGACGTACTTCGCAGCTGCTTCCGTCCGGGTTCTCTACGGCTCACCTGAGCGTCCTCGCCGCTGGCACCGGCCGATGTCGGTCGACCACGACGGACTGCGTCTGGACGGTATGGAGATGCTGCGCACAGCCACTGCTCGGTACCAGGATCATGCCCTCGCGGTGCTGCACTTCACGGTAGCCAGACCAATGCTTCCCCTGCTGCGAGCCGTCGGCCACCGTCCCGCTGCCGAACCGGACCCTCTCGCGGGTCCTTTCGCGCCCGAACTGCTTCTCAGTGACGTTGCCGAAGTCCGTGCGGGAAGCGGCACGTTCGCGCTTGCCCGCCCGTACACCATCGCCTTCCTCACTCCCGAAGCCCATCACACACCGGCGCTCCGGCCCGATCCCACGGCAGGTCTTTCCCCGTCCGCCGACCAATGGCTGTGGCAATTGGCCTCGCGATCGACCTCGGCCGACTTCCCCCTGGCACCAGAGATCGCCGCGGACGAGTTCAGGCACGCCGTACGCATTTCAGCCGACTGGAGTGCGCTGGTACTGCGGCACGGTGCCGCTTTCCTCGGTCACCGTGCCGACACCGGTGACGGAGACTTCTACGAGTTCGGAGCGCTGCACGCCCGTACCGTCTACCTTGATGCACTACTCCTCGGCTCTCTGCAGCGCGACCACATCGAAGAACTCACCGACGAGCTCTCCGAGGTCTTCGACGGAGCACGACTGGCCCGCAGAGTCGCCGCGTTGGAGAGGAAGATCGCGCACTTCCGCAGCACCTACTGGCGTCAGCACCTGACCGCGCATGGCCCGGCCAATGAGCTGCTGCTCGCCTTCCAAGCACAGCATCGGTTGCCTGTCCGCTTCGCCGAAATCCTGGCAGAGGCAGCGGACAACAGTCGGATCGTTCAGACTCAGGAGAGCCAGCAGATCAGTGGGGCCCTCGGCGTTCTCACCATCCTCGGGCTTCCCCTCGGTTCCGCGCTCGGCATCCTCCAAGTCCTGGGTGACGAGTCAGTGGCCCACCTGCTCATCGCTCTGGCTCTCTCCGTAGCGGCTACCGCCGCCGGCCTCAGCACCCGATACGGCCGCTTGGTGATCTCGTCCTTGCGCGGAGGCATCGGATAGGTTCCGCGCGGGAGGCGCACCACAGCGCTCGGGGAACGGGCGCGTGCTCTTCCTCCACCGCAGCCTCCGGCCGGTCCTGGCCCAGGATCCGGTTGCCACGCGCCGGTTCGACTCGGGCGCCGCCAGGGCCGCGGTCAGAGCGTCGAGCGCGTCGAACAGCAGTCGTGGTTTGGGCGGAGCTGCAAAGCCGTTGCTGCTCCCACCTGGATGTCCGGTGCCGGTGCTTCGAAACTCTTCCCGCCGCGCTTACAACAAGTGGTCGGCCTTGCCGGCCTTGATGTCGCGGATGAGGGTGGTGAGGGCTTCGCGGGTGTCGGTGAGGTACGTGTCCTCCTGACCCGCGAGTGCTATGTATGCGTTGCCGTCGGTGTCGGTGCCGATGCGGAAGCAACTGTTGCCTTCTCCGCAGAAGGGGTCTTCCCAGGTGATCTCGTTCATGGTGTGCTCCTCATAGCTCCCGGACGAGGCTGTGGATGAAGTCGCGCGAGGCGCTCACGGACAAACATTCCTTGTCCATCCACTCCAAGTGGGCTCGGTATTTGGCGAGGTGCGGCTCGGTGTGCAGGAAGTCTGGACCGTGGGCTGAATCCACTTGAACAGTATCGAGTTGTGGCACGGCTCCCTCCGCGTAGAGCAGGGACTGCCCGGCGCCAGGAAAGCTGCCGCGTGCGACGGGCACTACGCGGATGGTGATGTTGTCCTTCTCGGATGCCGTGATCAGCGCGTTGAGCTGACTCCGCGTCGCATCGTCACCGCCGAAGCGCATGCGCAGTGCCGCTTCGTGAACGTAACCCACGAAGCCGACGGGGTGTTCCCGGTTCAGCACTTGTTGCCGTTCCACGCGGTGGGCTACGCGAAGTTCGACTTCGAGGCGCGACAGCGCTGGGAGTACCGCAGCGAAGATGCTGCGGGCGTAGTCCTCGGTCTGTAGCAGGCCGGGTACATGGATGGATTGCACGTTCTGGATGCGAACCGCGTTCCACTCCAGTTCCGCGATGTCCAGCAGCCCCGGCGACAGCCGACCCCGGTACTCGTCCCACCAGTTCCGCCGCGAGGGCACGGCGAGTTTCAGGAGCGCGGTTGCGAATGCCTCGTTGATGCACTCGCAGTGGGTGATCAGGGTCTGGAGCCGGTCGGGGTTGATGTTGCGGATACCTGACTCGATGTTCGAGATCTTGCCGCGATCGACGCCGAGCAGTCCGGCCGCGAACTCGGCGGACATGTCCACGCCGGTGCGCAACTTCCGGACCTCGATGCCAAGCCGCCTCTGCCGCTGCGTGGGTGTTGTCCGTGAGGCCATGCGAACCCCTCCTGTTGGTTCAGCGTCCAGTCCGCCGAGCATCACCATACCGCCCCTGTGGGGGCTAATTTTCCAACTTGAGATGGCGTAACGCCCACTTAATGCCCTACCTTCGGTGATGCGGCGCTCACGTACAGCGAAACAGATGCGCATCCCGCGAGCCTGCCCGCCTCCTCCTGCCCTGGGAGGGGCGTGCTCGCGTCAGGGAGACATACAACTGCTCGCCGCACGTCGCAGGCGTCCACCGACACAACAACCAACGCATCAGCGAGCGGAGTTGTCATGCCTGAGAGCGAAACCACACCCGTTTCGACGACAAGCGACCCCACCCCCGGCGGGCCGGACGTCGGCGCCCCTGGCTCCGTAACCCCGAACGCTCCGGGCGTGTTCGGCGCGTGCGGCGGCTTCGGGCCGAACCCGGTGGACCCGCCCCTCGCGTCGTGTCCGCCGCCGCTGCCCGGCCTGGAGGAGCCGTCGCCCCGGAACCTCGCGTACAGCCTCACCCTCCCGGCCGGCCTGGCCAGCCCGACCGTCGCGCGGGAGGTCGCCGAACTCGTCCTCGACGTGCACGAGATGGAGCGCCTGATCGATCCCGCCTTGGTGGTGGTGCGTGAACTGGTCGCGTACGCCAGCCGGTTCTCCGGGGACGGCGCGGATGTCTATCTGTTCCTCCGGCAACGGGCCGATACGCTGCGCGTCACCGTGCGCGACACTCACGCGGCCCACCCCCACCCCCACCTCGCCGCCCTCTGCGCCGAGCGCCGGCGCTCCGCCCTCGAACGCACCCCCGACGTGGTAGCCGCCTACCGTGGCACCTGGGGCTTCCGCTCCGCTCAGTGCCCGGGTGCCGGCACGTGGACCTGGGCCACCCTCGTGCACACCCCCCGAAGCTGGGCCGCCTGAAAGACAGACGTCATCATCGCCGCCGTGCCGAAGCCGGTGCGGCGGCCCCGGTCGAGCCTGACCGGACGCCCGGCCTCGCTGACGCCTGGATCCGGACTTTGCCGACACCGATGCGGAGCTCGCGTCGGCTGGAGACCTTGAGCACCCCATGTGTGAAGTCACGGGCTGGGGTCGTGGATGCAGTTCTCCGCGGTGAGGTCCGCGAGCAGGTCTTGCGCGATCGCCGTGCCCCGGTCGGAAGCCTCGTCCAGCAGGGCGTTGCACGCGCCGATCTCGTCGAAGGCACGCCGAGCGGTGCGTATCGCCAGGTCGATCATCTCGCCTGGCTCACCGTCCAGCATCCGGGCGGGGTTGAGGACCGGGCACGCACGACGCTGAGATACCGGGGCACGCGGAGAAGCTTGTCGGGGTGGAAGTTGAGCGTGATAAGCGTGTGCGCGCGAATGAAGGAGGTGAGCCGGCAGCGATCCGGGCGAGCGCGGCTTCGGAGTCGGCCGCTCCAGTCATTCGTCCGTAGCGGAGCGCGGCAAGCTGGGCCGAGGTGAGCCGGGCGTCAGTGGCGTTCATCGTGGGAGTGTCGCCGCGAGGAACGGCGGCGACAATCGGATTATCGGCGTGCGGACGCCGTCGTCCCCGCCGTTTCGCTCCAGTAGGTGTGGCCGCGTTCCGGACCGAGGCCGAAGTAGTGGCGGAAGTTGTAGATGAGCGGACTCCACGCTGCGGGGTCGACGTGATCGGTGCCGGGCACGACGATGTCCGGGGCCGCGTGCACCTTCCGTACGACCGCCTCGATGATCAGGAAGCCTCCTGAGACATCGAGCCGTACCCGGTCGGCGTATGCCTCCAGCTGAAGGGGACACTCGGCGACGCGTGGCGGCCCGACCGGGTGGGAGGGTGCGGGGCTGAAGCCGGACGCGGTGAACTTGTCCGGTTCGAAGCGGCACGCGGGCGGCTTGCTCGCGATGACCACATGGCGGGTCCCGGCCGCCGCCAGGGACTCCGTCCCGGAGTCGGTCGAGGAGTCGGTCGCGGAGCCGGTCGAGGAGCCGGTCGAGGAGCCGGTCGGGGAATCCGTCAGGGTGTCCGTCGAGTTGTTCATACGGTCGACGCCAGGACGCGGACGCTTCGGCCCTGGCCGAAGGATCTGCGCTGGTCAGCGGTCCCGGGCCGGTGATCGCTCAGAGCGAACGGAGCCGGGGGAACATCCGGGGGCTCACAAGCATTGAGTCGGTATAGCTCAACTTGACTGCCGAAGGGGAGATCATGGCTGACACCTCCACATCGCTCACGCTTCCCGTGCTGCCGCTCGACGACGAGGTCGTCCTGCCCGGCATGGTGGTGCCTCTGGACCTGTCCGACGCCGAAGTCCGCGCCGCGGTGGAGGCCGCCCAGGCGGCCGCCCGTGACGGGGGCGAGGGCGGCGGCAAGCCCAAGGTGCTGCTCGTGCCGCGCATCGACGGGACGTACGCCGGGACGGGTGTGCTGGGAACCGTCGAGCAGGTCGGCCGGCTCTCCGACGGGGATCCGGGCGCGCTGATCCGCGGCCGTGGCCGCGTCCAGATCGGTGCCGGTACGACCGGGCCCGGCGCGGCCCTCTGGATCGAGGGCATCGCCGTCGACGAGGCGGCGCCCGACCCGCTTCCCGGGTCGGTCACCGAGCTGATCAAGGAATACAAGGCGCTCGCCACCGACTGGCTGAAGAAGCGCGGCGCCTGGCAGGTGGTGGACCGCGTCCAGCAGATCGACGACGTGTCCACGCTCGCCGACAATTCCGGTTACTCACCGTTCCTGACCACCGCACAGAAGGTGGCGCTGCTGGAGACCACCGACCCGGTGGCCCGGCTCAAGCTCGCCACCGAGCAGCTGCGCGAACACCTCGCCGAACAGGACGTCGCCGAGTCCATCGCGAAGGACGTCCAGGAGGGCGTCGACAAGCAGCAGCGCGAGTTCCTGCTGAGGCGCCAGCTCGACGCCGTGCGCAAGGAGCTGCGCGAGATCAACGGCGAGGGCGATGACGACGAGTCCGCGGACTACCGGACCCGTGTCGAGAACGCCGACCTCCCCGAGAAGGTGCGGGAAGCCGCACTGAAGGAGGTCGACAAGCTGGAGCGTTCGTCCGACCAGAGCCCCGAGGGCTCCTGGATCCGCACCTGGCTGGACACCGTCCTCGAACTGCCCTGGAACGAGCGCACGGAGGACGAGTACGACATCAGGGGCGCCCAGGCCGTGCTCGACGCGGAGCACTCCGGCCTGGAGGACGTGAAGGAACGCATCACCGAATACCTGGCCGTGCGCAAGCGGCGCGCGGACCGCGGTCTCGGTGTGGTCGGCGGCCGTCGTGGCGGCGCCGTACTGGCCCTGGTCGGCCCTCCTGGCGTCGGAAAGACCTCGCTCGGCGAGAGCGTCGCGCACGCCATGGGCCGGAAGTTCGTCCGGGTCGCGCTGGGTGGTGTACGGGACGAGGCGGAGATCCGCGGCCACCGGCGCACGTACGTCGGCGCCCTGCCCGGCCGTATCGTCCGGGCCATCAAGGAGGCCGGTTCGATGAACCCGGTCGTCCTGCTGGACGAGATCGACAAGGTCGGCTCCGACTTCCGCGGCGACCCGGCCGCGGCGCTGCTCGAAGTCCTGGACCCGGCGCAGAACCACACCTTCCGCGATCACTACCTGGAGGTCGAACTCGACCTGTCCGACGTGGTGTTCCTCGCCACGGCGAACGTCCTGGAAGCGATCCCGGAGGCCCTGCTCGACCGTATGGAGCTGGTCAGGCTCGACGGCTACACGGAGGACGAGAAGGTCGTCATCGCACGGGACCACCTGCTGCCCAGGCAGCTGGAGCGCGCGGGCCTGGAGCCCGGCGAGGTCACGCTGGAGGACGACGCGCTGCGCAAGCTGGCGGGCGAGTACACCCGCGAGGCGGGCGTACGGAACCTGGAACGCGCCATCGCGCGGCTGCTCCGCAAGGTCGCGGCCGAGCACGAACTGGGCGAGCGGGAGCTGCCGTTCACGCTCGGCGCCGAGCATCTGCGCAAGCTGATCGGCCGGCCGCACCACGTGCCCGAGTCCGCCCAGGACCCGGCCGAGCGCCGCACGGCGGTGCCGGGCGTGGCCACGGGCCTCGCGGTCACGGGCGCGGGCGGTGACGTCCTCTACGTCGAGGCGTCGCTGGCCGACCCGGAGACGGGCGGCTCCGGCCTGACCCTGACCGGACAGCTCGGTGACGTGATGAAGGAGTCGGCACAGATCGCGCTCTCCTTCCTCCGCTCGCGCGGCGCCGAAGTGGAGCTGCCGGTGGCGGATCTGAAGGACCGGGGTGTGCACATCCACTTCCCGGCGGGCGCGGTGCCGAAGGACGGCCCGAGCGCGGGCATCACGATGACGACGGCCCTGGCCTCGCTGCTCAGCGGCCGGCTGGTCCGCACGGACGTCGCCATGACCGGCGAGGTCTCGCTGACCGGACGCGTCCTGCCCATCGGCGGCCTCAAGCAGAAGCTGCTGGCCGCGCACCGCGCGGGCATCACGACGGTCGTGATCCCGAAGCGCAACGAACCCGACCTGGACGACGTCCCGGCCGAGATCCTCGACAAGCTGGAGGTCCACCCGGTGACGGATGTCCGCCAGGTCCTGGACATCGCGCTGGCCCCGGCGGAGGTCCTGGTATCGGCCGCGGCCTGACGTACCCGCCCCGGCACGTCGGCCCGAACCCGGCCGGCGCATGACAACGCGGTCCCGACCGGCCCTCCGTTCCGGTCGGGACCGCGCGCTGTCGTGGTGCGGTCAGCGGGGGAGCGCCGCGGTCAGCCGTTCGCCAGGGCCTGGACCCGGTCCAGGGCGCCGTTGAACCGGTTGTGGTCACCGACGATGGGGCCCGTCGAGGTGTACTGCCAGATCGTCTGGAAGCCCCAGCCCGCCGGCAGCTCGCCGATCGTGGTGTTGTAGCGGGCGATCCAGAGCGGGTTCGTGGTGCCGAAGCCCGCGTAGTTGCCGGTGCAGGTCTTCCACCAGCTCGTGGCCGTGTAGATCACGGCGTCGCGGCCGGTGCGGGCCTTGTACGTGTTCAGGAAGTCGCGGATCCAGGCGACCATCTGGGCCGGTGTCTTGCTGTAGCACTGCTCGCCGTACGGGTTCCACTCGATGTCCAGCACACCGGGCAGGGTCTTGCCGTCGCGCGACCAGCCGCCGCCGCCGTCCACGAAGTAGTTGGCCTGGTTGGCGCCGCTGGAGTCGTTCGGCGTACCGAAGTGGTACGCCCCGCGGATCATGCCGATGTTGTAGGAGCCGTTGTACTGCTGCGTGAAGTAGGGGTTCTTGTAGTAGTTCCCCTCGGTGGCCTTGACGTAGGCCCACTTCACTCCGCTGTTCCAGAGGGACGCCCAGTTGACGTTCCCCTGATGGCCGGAGACGTCCACGCCTTCCGTCTGGACGACGCGATTGCCGCGGGGCAGGCCGCCCTGGCCGTCGTGCGCGATGACGCCCATGCCCATGTGGGCCGAGCCGCGTGCGGGGGTACCGGCCGGTGGGTCGGCCGGGGTGGTGGTGGCGCCCGCCGCACCCGGGAGGGTGAGGAGGAGCGCGAGACTTGCGAGGAGAGCGCCGGCCGCGGTGGCGAACGAACGGCCGGTCGTTCCGGATCTGTGCACGGGCATTGCGTGCCTCCGAAGACCTCGGTGGGGGGATCTCATGACGGGTCTGACACGTCGACATGTAGTGCAATGGACATGCCAGCATTGACGCTACGCACGTAGACCCTTGTCACGGAAGAGCGCCACGCGGCTTCCGTTGGTATAAACCTGCGAAATACTGGCGGAGCTGCGGCAACAGTCGTCGGCGAAAGAAACTTTCAGGAGTGGAAAAGCGCGCGATGGGTGCTGACGTGCACAGAAATGGTACGGCGAAAGATCCCGCCCCCGCCGGAAGCAGTGGTGTGGACCACGAATTCCTGGCATTGGAACGGGAACTGGCGGTCTTTCTGCGCCGCGCTCGGGCCAGCTCCGGCGAAATGGCGCGCGAGGTCCACCCCGAGCTGGAGCCAGCCGCGTACGGACTGCTCGTACGGCTGGAGGAGAACAGCTGTCAGCGGGCTACCGAACTCGCCGCCTATTTCGGGGTCGGAAAGGCGACGATAAGCCGTCAACTGCGTGCCCTGGAGGAACTGGGGCTGGTGACGCGCGAGCCCGATCCCGCCGACGGGCGCGCCTCGCTCGTCCGGATCACCGACGAGGGCCGCACCCGCTTCCGGCGTGTGCGCGACGCGCGCCGTGAGCGGTATGTGCAGAAGCTGGCCGACTGGGACCGCGCCGAGATCGCCGAACTGGCCCGGCTGCTCCACCATCTGAACGCCCGCGCCGAGAGCTGACCGGGGAGGGGGCACCCGCCGCGTCGGCCCGCGGGCCCGCCCCCTACAGGTCCCCCCTACAGGTCCCCCTACAGGTCCCCCTACAGGTCCCCCTACAGGTCCCTCCTACAGGCCCGCCCTCTACAGCTCCACGTACGTCACTGTCGCGTCGTCGCCGACCTTGCCCCGCCGGAACGCCACCCCGTCCGGGTCCGCCGACTCCGAGGCCCTCACCCGGTCGATCAGCTCCTGCGCGCCGTTCTTGCGCACCAGCGCCAGACAGTCCGCCCAGCCGCCCTCCCGGAAGACCTCCACCCAGCGTGCGGCGCCGTCCGTCAGCGCCAGCAGGGCGCGTACCTCCGCCGCCGGCGTACGGCCCGTCACCGCCTTCGCCGCGACCGCCGGGTCCGCCGCCGCCGTGAAGAAACCGCCCTCCACGTTGCGCAGCGCGTCCGCCGTGGCCACCGAGCGCAGCGCCTCGCGCGGGACACGGTCCAGACGGTCGTCCAGTACCGCGCGTACCTCGCCGTCCGGTGACTCCAGCAGCAGCGTCGAATCGGAGAGCACCAGATGTTCGACGGTGTCCGAGTTCCAACGGGCGAGGACGACGGTCGCCTGAGGCGTACGTACGTGAGAAAGGTCACAGGTTTCGCGGTGGGCGTCCGCCGTACGCGCGATCGATGCCGCGAGGATCTCTGCCAGTGGCATATCCCGTCGTGAACCGGACAGTTCGGCGAGCGCGCCACCCAGCCTGGCGGTGAACCAGGGCACCCCGTGTACACATCCGTCGTCCCCGGCCGGGGGTGTCACTCCGTCCAGCACGACCAGCACGCCTCCCTCGCCCCCGGCGGGCAGGGCCACGGAAGTCCAGTCCTCATTGGGCCGTACGGCGGTGCCCGGCGCGGTGGCGAGTTCGATACGCATGCGCACCAGTGTGCATGAGTCTCCAGGCTATCCGCGTGAACTCTTCACGGTGTCTGCACGTCGTGCCGATCGGTCCGTTCCGCCAGGTCGACCGCTCTCATTCGGTCAGAATGAGTCCCGGACGGAGTCGGGCGCGGACACGAAGGGGGCCGGATTGAGGGGACCGGGGAAGCTGCGGGCGCGCATCTTGCCAAAGCGCGCGCGGAAGGTCCACCCGGCGCGCCAGGTTCACGACGGCCTCCGAGTGGGAAGAGTTGTTCGTCAACTCCTTCTTGCTGTTCACTCGTTCAGGTGGCGGAGCGGCCGATGTGCGTCTTCCTCCCAAGGGCGCTGGAATGGTCGACAGCCGTGCCAGGGGTGGGGGTTCTCACGTAGTGACCGGCCGTCACCTCTGCTTCATGGGCGGACGAATCAAGAATGCGAGCACCGGTGCAGAAGAAGCGGCCTCGGGGTAGCGGTGTCGGGCGGGACGAGGCCACCTCGGTCACCACGGCCGGGACCAGTTCGGCCACGAAGGCCGGGAAGAACAAGCCCGGAAGGAACAGGGCCGGAAACGCGCAGGGCGGAAACGCCAAGGCCGGCGGAACGACGGCCGGGATCGCCACGGCCGGGAATTCCACGACCGATGCCGCCAAGGCTCAGGAAGGACGCCGAGTGCGGGTACGCAACCGGCTGGTAGCCGGTGTCGCGGTCCTGGGGGTCACCGTCATCGCGGCAGGCGCCCCCGCCGTACTCACCGCCTCCACCGAGCTGAACGATGCCCAGAACCTGGTCGTCCTCGCCGAATTGAACCGGCAGGCCGTGATTCTCAGCCACTCCCTCGCGGACGAGCGCGACGAGGTCATCGTCTACATCGCCGCGGGCCGCGACGAGCAGCCCGGCGGGACCGGTGACAAGGGCGACAAGGGCAAGCACACGATCTCGGACACCCGCAGTACCCGGGTCGACCGGCAGATCGACGAGATGCGGGCCACCGCGTCCGCCTCACCCGGCCTGCTGCGCGACCTCTCCACCGTCCCCTCCATCCGCCGCACCGCCCTCACCGGCGAGGGCTCCGCGCTGGAGGCGTACCGCGCGTACTCCGAGGTCATCGCCAAGCTCCAGGACCTCGCCGACGAGCTGGCCGAGCGGACCCCGGCCGAGGCCGCCGACGGCACCCGCGCCCCCGCCGCGCTCTCCCGCGCCGTCGAGCAGGCCTCCGCCACCCGCGGACTGCTGCTGGCCGCGCTCGCCGTGCCCGGTCCCACCGACACCGCACCGGAGTACGACCCGATCACCGGGCTCCCCGTCGAGTCCCGGTCCGACTCGGACAGCAAGAAGAGCGACCAGCTCCGCGACGACCTCAGCGCCGACGCGCAGAAGGCACACGTGCGCGAACTCGGCGCGCTCGCCGACTTCGACCAGAGCGCGGACACCGAGGCACGCGAGTCCCTCACCGGCACCGTCACCGGGCCCGAGATCAAGACCGCCGAGGGGTATCTGACGCGGCTCACCGACCGGCCCCAACTCTCCGACGCCGACCGCGAGGCCGACCAGGAGAAGGTCGAATCCGCGCTCTCCGCCAGGATCGACCAGATGCGCGGCGTCGAGTCGGGCCTCGGCACCAGCCAGGTGGAGCGGCTCGAAAAGCTGCGCGACGACGCCGTCACCGGCCTCGAACTGCGGATCGCGCTGCTCGGCGGCTGTCTGCTGATCGCCGTCGGCGTCTCCACCGCCGTCGCCCGTACGCTCACCCGCCCGCTCGCGGTCGTACGGATCGGAGCGGCCCGTCTCTCGGCGGCGCCGGAGACCGAGGAGCCGGTCAGGTTCACCGGCCGAAACGACGAGTTCGCGCAGGTCGTACGGTCTCTCAACAGCCTGCACAGCAAGCTGCTCGACCTCTCCACCCGCGCCGGGGAGCTGGACCGGGAGCGGCTCGGCCTGATCGGCGCGCGCGAGAAGATCGTCGCCCAGCGCGCCGAACTCCAGGAGCGCACGACCGAACTCTCCGCGCAGCTCCAGCGGTTGCGCCACACCGTGCACCACACCTTCGTCAACCTCTCGCTGCGCACGCTCGGCCTCGTGGAGCGCCAGCTCGATGTCATCGAGAGCCTGGAGGAGCGCGAGCAGGACCCCGAACAGCTCGCCACTCTGTTCAAGCTCGACCACATGGCCACCGTCATGCGCCGGCACAGCGAGAATCTGCTCGTGCTCGCCGGCCATGAGCACGGCCGCGGCTCGACCGGGCCCGTACCGCTCGTGGACGTACTGCGCGCGGCCGTCAGCGAGATCGAGCGGTACGAGCGGGTCACGATCCAGTCCCTGCCCCCGCACGCGCAGGTGGCCGGCTTCGCCGCGGACGACCTCAGCCATCTCGTCGCCGAGCTGCTGGAGAACGCCACCTCCTTCTCACCGCCGGACGCCGAGGTCCAGCTCTCCGGCTGGCTGATGGAGACCGGCGAGGTGATGCTCTCCGTACAGGACCAGGGCATCGGCATGTCCGCGGACCGGCTCACCGCGCTCAACGCGCGGCTCGCCGAACCGGACGTCCCCGAAGGGCTCGACAGCGCTCCGCGCGAGCCGCGTGTGGGCGAGCCGGAGGGCGAGGGGCTCGGCCTGCGCGTCGCCGGGCTGCTCGCGGCGCGCTACGGCGTACGGATCGAGCTGCGCGAGCACCAGCAGGGCGGCGTGGCCGCGGTCGTCGTCGTGCCGCAGGCGCTGCTGCCGACGTCCCCGTCGGCCGCCTCGCCGCAGGACGGGGCACCGACCGTCGACGCGGCCCCCGCGCCCCATCTGCCGGGCTCGACGGCGAAGGTCGACTCCCACACGCTCCAAGGCCGTTCGGAGCCGAACCGGCCGACGGCGGACGCCGGGAATCCCGCGGAACCCGCGGTTCCCGCCGAAGCCGCGACCCCGGAGCTCGACCCGCTGGTGGTGGCCGCCGAGGCGGCGATCCGCAGAGCCGAGGCCGAAGAGGCGCACGGACCAAGCGCACCGGAGCGGGACCGTACGCCGGAGCGGGAACGCGCGGCCGAGCGGGACCGTACCCCGGAGCGGGAACGTACATCGGAAGGGGAGCGCACGGCCGACACCGGCGCCGTCGCCGCGTACGGGGCGACCACCCCGGACACGGCCGTCGGCCCGTATGCCATCGGCCCCGACTCCCACGAGCGTGTCCATGACGACGGGCCGCCGACCACCGGCCCCGACCAGGACACTTTCACGATGCGGCTGCCCCGGCAGCCCAAATCCGCCAAGGCGGAGCCGGACGCGCCGACCGACGCGGACGGACCGGGGAGAGTCACCGAAAAGGGGCTGCCCAAGCGCACCCCCAGGATCGTCAAGCCTGCCGCCGCGCCCGCCGCGCGGACCGGCAGTGTGGACGCGGAAGCGCTGCGCCGCAGGCTCGGCGGCTTCCACCGGGGGGCGAAGGAAGGCCGGCGCGATGTCGAGGCCGAACTGACGGAGCAGTCGGAGCAGTCTGACCGTGCTGAGCACGCGGAGCCCATGGCCCCCGCGGCACGGACCGAAGTACATACCCGCGAGACGGGGGAGACAGTCGAGGAGGCACGCAGTTGACTGCGACCGGCACATTCGGACTGAGCAGCGAAGCCCGTAACCTGCACTGGCTGTTGAGCAACCTCGTCGAGGAGGTGCCAGGGGTGCACTCGGTCGCCGTCGTCTCGTCCGACGGACTCCTGTTGCTCTCCTCCGACCCGGGGCTGAACACCGAGGCGGCCACCCCTGTGCGCAGGCAGGGCCCCCGCGGCTCCAGCGCCGACCTGGCCACCATCGTGTCGGGTATCGGCAGCCTCACCATCGGAGCGGCGAAGCTGATGGACGGCGGCGGGGTCAAACAGACCATGGTCGCCATGGAGGAGGGCAGCGTCTTCGTCATGGCGATCAGCGACGGCTCGCTGCTCGGGGTGCACGCCACCCCCGACTGCGACATGAGCGTGGTGGCCTACCACATGGCGCTCTTCGTGGGCCGCGCCGGACACGTACTGACGCCCGAACTCCGCGACGAGTTGCGCAAGTCGATGGAGAGCGACAAATGACGCGGTCCGCCGATCCCGCGCACAGGCTGCCTGTGCGCGATTCGGACCGCAGGCCCGCCCGGGTCCGTCCGTACTCTCTCACCGGCGGACGTACCCAGTTCGGGCATGTACTGATGGTCGAGACCTTCGTCGCCGCGCTCGAAGCGGCCGACGAGCGCAGGGAACTGACGGACGGTTCAGGCGCGTCGCGCATCATGCCGGAGATGCTGGCCATCGTCGAGCTGTGCCGGCGCATGCGTACCGTCGCCGAGGTGTCGGCGCTGCTCAAGATGCCGCTGGGGGTGGTGAGGGTGCTGCTCAGCGACCTCGCCGACCAGGGAAAGATCCGTGTGTACGGGACCGGGCACGAGACCGGCCAGCCCGACCACGCACTGCTGGAAAGGGTTCTGAGTGGACTCCGCCGCCTCTGACGTCATCGCCGCCTTCGGCGTCGCCGGCTCGCCGCCGACCGTTGTCGAACCCGAACGTGAAGAGGATCTCCAGCCCTGGCAGCTGGATCGTACGCGCGCCCCGATCGCCACCAAGATCGTGGTCGCGGGGGGTTTCGGTGTCGGCAAGACGACCTTCGTCGGGTCGGTCTCGGAGATCCCGCCGCTCCAGACCGAGGCGCTGATGACCGAGGCCAGCGCCGAGCTCGACGATCTCAGCGCGACGCCCGACAAGGTCACCACCACGGTGGCGATGGACTACGGGCGTATCACCCTCGACGACGACCTCGTCCTCTACATTTTCGGCACCCCGGGCCAGAAGCGCTTCTGGTTCATGTGGGACGACCTGGTGCGCGGTGCGATCGGCGCCGTCGTACTGGCCGACACCCGACGGCTGCCCGACTGCTTCCCGGCGCTCGACTACTTCGAGAGCTGCGGACTGCCGTATGTCGTGGCCGTCAACCACTTCGAGGGAACACCGGCGTTCGAGCCG
The DNA here is from genome assembly GCF_044766385.1 of Streptomyces sp. NPDC102274. Lineage (NCBI taxonomy): Bacteria > Bacillati > Actinomycetota > Actinomycetes > Kitasatosporales > Streptomycetaceae > Streptomyces > Streptomyces sp. NPDC102274. Next base: position 338,627 of record NZ_JBIWLW010000003.1, read on the forward strand.
GCTGATGTGCGTGATGCCTTGTCGATTCCGTCGAGCGTGCCTGTACTGATCATGGACGCCCGCAAACGGAACACGGCCGTCGAGTCGCTGCTCACGCTGGTGCGGCACGCGCTCGAAGCGTCTCCGGAGTAGGCCCCGTCCGGTCGAGCAGCCTGGGCCGAGGTCAGTTGTGAGCGCCGAGCGTCTCTCGGGTCAGACCTCCGGTGCCGCCTCCTCGCCGTAACCGGAGTCCGAGCCGTCCAGTGCGCCCGGAGGCAGTGCGGGCGGCTCGTACATCCCTGGGTCCAGCGCCCCGGCCTCCGGGTCCGGACGTACCGCGCCCAGCAGGGGGTTCGCCGCGATGGGGGAGACCTTGACGTTGGTCCCGGGGCGCGGCGCCTGGATCACCATCCCGTCGCCCAGATAGATCGCCACATGCGTGGCCCCCGGGAAGTAGATCACCAGATCGCCGGGGCGCAGCTCGCGCAGCGAGACCTTGGGGAGTTCGTTCCACTGCTCCTGGCTGGTACGGGGGATGGTGAGGCCGGCGCGCGCCCAGGCCCGCGAGGTCAGTCCGGAGCAGTCGAACGAATCGGGCCCCTCGCCGCCCCACTCGTACGGCTTGCCGATCTGCTCGACGGCGTACTCCAGGGCCGCCCGGCCCGCCCGCGAGGGCGCCTTACGGACCGACGCGCCGGGCGGACCGCCCGCTCCTTGTGGTCCGCCCGCGCCCTGGGGCGTGCCTTCGCCGAGGGCGCCGGAGGCGAGCAGTTCGCGCTGCGCCTTGTCCGTAACGGCCCGTTCCAGATCGGTCAGTGCCGCGATCTGAGCACGGCTGAGGGAAGCGAGCAGCTTCTCGACCTCCAGGAGCCGGGATCTGACCATGTCGCGCTGTCTCTTCTGCTTGGTGGCGAGCGCCTGCTGCCGGTCGAGGGCCTCACGGGACGCCCTGGCGAGGGACTGGGCGCGCTGCTCGCCGCCCGTCAGCCGGTGCAGCGTCTCGGCCCTGCCGCGCGCCGCGCGCGCCAGCAGATACGTCTCGTCCAGCGCGCTCTGCGGGTCGCGGGCGAGCAACAGCCGCAGATAGCCGGAGAGACCGGACTGCCCCTGGTACTGCTCGCGGGCGAGCCGGCCGGCGTTGACGCGGCTGAGGGCCAACGCGGAGCGGGCCCGCGCGAGTTCGGAGTCCACCCTCTTGGTCTCGGCGCGCTGCCGGGTGAGCTCGGCGGCGGTGGCGTTGTACTCCTCGGTGGCCTTCTCGGCCTCGCGGTAGAGCTGTTGGAGCCGGGTCAGCATCTCCGCGACGGTACGGGGCGGGGCGTCGTCGGTGACGCCGAATCCGCCGAGTCCGCCGGTTCCGTCAGCGCCGCCGAGTCCGCCAAGTACGTCGGGTTCGCCGGGACCGTCGGGTTCGCCGGGACCGTCGGGTTCGCCGGGTCCGGCGGAAGCCGATGCGGAGGGGGCGGGTGAGGGAGACGGCGACGCCGACGCGATCGGCACCGCCGCGAAGACCGTCGCGGCGGCCAGGGCCGCCGTACAGACGGATTGCGACACTCTTCCTGACACGTCATCACCTCCGGTTGTGGGACGGGCAGTCCAGCACTAGGCGATGATGAGGTGATATGGGTTGTTAAGAGCTCATTAATGGGCGGAGTGGCGCAACAGCATCATCCTTGTGAGGGACGGTCGCCCCGCTCCGTGCCGCCGCCCCGCTCCGTACCGCCACCGGGCTTCGACCAGGGCCACTTCAGCGTGCGCCGCTCACGCCCCTCGGCGACGAACTCGTATTTCCAGCCGCGCTGGATCCCGAGCCGCTTGGTGTAGCCGGCCGGGGCACGACGGTAGGTGAGGACCGTGGGCGGCCCGCCGTCCGCGTCCGGCACAGGGACTTCGTACCACTTGGGCGGCTGCCCGGTCGGTCCGGTCAGTACGGGCAGTACGCGCCCGTCCAGTGGCCCACCGACAAAGAGGGTGTCTTCGCTTCTCACGACCTCAGTCTCGCCTACGGGAGGTGCGCCGCCGCGTTCACCAGGGGCAGCACTCGGCGGGCCAGCGTTTCCACGGGGCCGTCCGGGTGTTCGTGCGCCACGAGCGCGCCGACGGCCGCCGCGGTCTCCTCGTCGGTGGCGGCCGTGACCATCAGCAGCGCGATCAGATGGTCGACGAGCCAGTCGCGCAGCTCGACCGCGGGCGGGCGCTTCTCCTCGTCCAGCCATATCAGCGAGGCGGATTCGACGGCCGCGATCCAGGTGCGCACCAGCATCCGCAGCCGTGCGCCGTGCGCCGCCACGCCGCCCGCGGGGTCCGTGCCGCCCGTGCCGCCTGTGCCGTCCGTGCCGCCCGTGCCGCCTGTGCCGTCGGTTTCGCCTGTGCCGTCGGTTTCGCCTGTGCCGTCGGTTTCGCCTGTGCCGTTCGTGCCGTGCGTGCCGTCCGTTCCGAGGTGCAGCAGGATCTGTTCGGCCGCGGCCCGCCGTACCTCGTCGACGATCGCGCTCGTCCGGGACGTCTCGCAGACACTGCCGCCCCGGAGCAGCGCGCTGAACCCGGTGTCGTGCTGGTCGACGAAGGCGAGATAGCCGTCGAGGACGCGCCCCAGCCGCCCGGTCGGCGGCCCCACCGGGGGCTCGGTGAAGCACAGTTCCAGTTCGTCGGCGGCGGAGCGCAGCGCTTCCTCGTACAACTGCTGCTTGCCGCCGCTGAAATAGCGGTAGACGAGCGGCCGGGACACCCCTGCCGCGGCGGCGACATCATCGAGCGAGACGTCCTCCGGCGCCCGGTGCGCGAACAGGCCGAGGGCCGCGGCGAGGAGTTGCGTACGGCGCTCCTCGACGCTGAGCCTTCGGTACGCGGGCGTTGCGGGCGCGGTCATGTCCGCAGGGTAACCGTCGGGCGGCGGGGTGGGGGTGTGGAACGGGGCGGTCGCGGAACGGGGGCGGCGGCCGGCGCTCTACCCACGTGTGAGCCCGCGGCCCGCGGCTCGCCGACGGCCCGTCAACGCCCCGCCGGAAGGGGCCGCGTCACGTCGCCATGTCCTCCAAGGCGGCCAGGACGCCGCTCGCGATCACCAGCAGCACCAGCAGCACCGCCCCGGCGGTCTTCAGCCTGCGGTGGCGGCCCGACCGCAGCACGCCCAGGGCCCTGCCCCAGTGGTGACGGAACGCTTCGAGACCGGAGAGCGGAGCCGACGAGGGCGACGGGCCCGACCCGGCCCACTCCGTCCGTGCCGCCGACACCGCCCTGTGCTGCCCGTCCAGCACCGTCGGCTCGTACGACTGTCCGGCCCCGGCCGGGACGAGCGGGTTCGATTCCCGCCGCACCACCTCGTCCGCGACCCGCGACGGCAGCCACCACCCCTCGCCACGCGTCAGCGCCGTGCCCTCCGCCGCCGCGACACGATGGCACTCCTCGATGACCTCTTCCAGACCGGGCCGCTTCTCCGGGTCCTTGGCCAGGCAGTGCCGCACGAGGGAGCGCAACCGCTCCGGGCACGCCGTCACGTCCGGTTCCTGCGACACGATCCGGTAGAGGAGCGCCTGCGCGTCACCCTCGCCGAACGGATGCTTGCCCGTCGCGGCGAAAAACGCGATCAGCCCGAGGGCGAAGACGTCGAGCGGTGGTCCGGCGGGGTCGCCCGACGCCTGCTCGGGAGACATGAAGGCGGGTGTGCCCAGTCGTACGTCCGTACCGGTCAGGGCCGTCGCGTCCACCGCCCGCGCGATACCGAAGTCGATCACGCGCGGGCCGTCGGCGGCCAGCAGCACATTCGACGGTTTGAGATCGCGGTGCACCACCCCGGCGGCGTGCACGGACTGGAGAGCCTCGGCCACGCCCGCGATCAGCAGCAGGACGGTACGCAGCGGAAGCTGCCCGTGTTCGTCGACGGCCCGCGCCAGCGAAGGACCTGGCACGTACGCGCTGGCCAGCCATGGCATCGGGCCATCGGTGCTGCTGTCCACCACGGCCGCGGTGTACGCCCCTTGCACCCGCCGCGCCGCCTCCACCTCCCGGGTGAAGCGACGCAGGAACTCCGGGCTCTGGGCGAACTCACGACGGATCACCTTCAACGCGACCGGCTGCCCACCTCTGGTGTGCGAGAGATACACGCTGCCCATTCCGCCCTCACCGAGCCGGCCGCGCAGCGTGTAGCCCGACACTTCGGTCGGGTCCCCCGTTCCCAACGGATCGACCATGGTGGCTAATCTCCCTGTGTAACTCTCGGTCAGGCCAAGCGGCTGGGGCGTGTCGCGGAAGCGGTGCCGTCCGCCCGCGGGTCAGGCGGGGGCTTTCGCGACAGGCCCCCGTACCGTACAACTCGCCCTGGAACGGCGCGCGATGGGGAAGGGTCTGCCCGGTGGATCCGGCTTTCGGCGGACCCATGGCGGATATACGCCCGAATCCCCCGCGTAACACCGCGTCGCACGGCACGATGGCGCGTATGACCGCCCCACACCCCGGTGCCGACCGCGCGGCCGCCCGCCGCAGTCTCGAAGGACTCGCTCTGGGCGACGCCTTCGGCGAACGCTGGTTCCCTCTCTTCCGCGAACGTCAGCGCGCGTACGCGGAGATCAGGGCCAGGATCACCCCGCCGGAGCTGGAGTGGCACTGGACGGACGACACCGCGATGGCCCTCGCCGTACAACGCGTCCTCGACGAAAGCGGCGCCATCGACCAGGACCGGCTCGCCCTGTGCTTCGCCCTCACCTATGACGCCGATCCGGCCCGTGGTTACGGGCACGGTATGCACATGCTGCTGCCGGCCCTGCTCGCGGAGCCGGCGAGCTGGCGCACCCTGGCCCCCGGGCTGTTCGAGGGCGGCAGCCTGGGCAACGGCGCGGCGATGCGGGTGGCGCCGCTCGGCGCCTGGTTCGCGGCCGACCTGGACCGCGTGGCCGAACAGGCTGTGCTGTCGGCCGAGGTGACCCACGCGCACCCGCAGGGCGTCGCGGGCGCGGTGGCGGTCGCGGTGGCGGCGGCGCTGTCGGTACGGTCCGAACTCTCCGTGGCGGCGGTGGCGGAGGCCACCCCCGAGGGGCCGGTACGGGACGGCCTGGCGCGGGCGGCGGAGCTGCCCTTCACCACCGAGCCCTGGAAGGCGGCGGATCTGCTCGGCAACGGCCAGCGGATCCGCGCCGACGACACCGTGCCGTTCGCGGTATGGACGGCGGCCCGTCACCGCGACGATCTGGCCGCCGCGCTCTGGTCGACGGCGGAGGGCTTCGGCGACGTCGACACGACCTGCGCGATCACGGCGGGCATCGTCGCCGCCCGCACCGGAACGGGCGCGGTCCCTACGGCGTGGCGCGAGCGCCGGGAGGCGCTGACGTAGGCGACGCGGGAGCAGGGGCGGGGGCGGGGGCCGCGAGGGCGATCTCGGGGAGCGAGGCGTCCGCCCCGCGCGCCGCCACCAGTTGCAGCCCCACCGGACACCCGTCGGCCGTGAAACCGGCCGGAATGCTCGCCGCGGGATGCCCGCTCAGATTGAACGCCCAGGTCAGCGCGGTGGAGTACAGCTCGCCCGGACCCTCGTGGCCATGCGGTCTGTTGGGAGTGACCGGGGTGAGCAGCAGCGGCGTACGGGCGAAGAGCGCGTCGAGCCGCCGGTCGTTCTCCGCCCGTACCCCCGCCGCCTGCGAGCCGTCGCCTCCCCGTATCGCCGTCCAGGCCTCGCGCGGGTCCAGCAGCGTGAACGGCCGCCGCGTCGGCTCAAGGCGTACGACCCCCGCCGCCACCAGCCGGTCCACCGCCGCACGTACCACCGCCGCGACCTCCGGGTCCGGCCGCGCGTACCCGAGGTCGGGGGAGAAGACGGCGGGCACGGGGAAGGCCGGCGGCGGCGCCTCGTCATCGCCCAGCACACACCGCAGATACGCCCGCGCCTCCACCGCCGAACGCGCCAGCACCCCCGCCGAGGCCAGGCCGGTACGGTCCGGTGACGGCAGCAGCCCGTTGGTCGTCTTCAGCCCGAACACCCCGCACCAGGCCGCCGGGATCCGGACGGAACCGGCGCCGTCGCTGCCGGTCGCCAGCGGCACCATGCCCGCCGCGACCGCCACCGCCGACCCGGCGCAGGACCCGCCGGGGGTACGGTCCGGGCGGTACGGGTTGACCGTGCGGCCGTGCCTGCCCCGCCCCCAGGTCTGCCAGTACGTGCCGGGCCCCGGCACCGCCGTCGACCCGACCGGCACCGCGCCCGCCGCGATCAGCCGCCCCGCCGCGTAGGACCGGATGCCGGACGGTCCCTTCACCGCGAACGGCAGCCCCGCGAGCGGCAGTCGGCGGTCCACCGTCCGTGCCCGTTCCCTGGCTTCCGCGTCCCACACCTCGATGAAGGCGCACAGAGAGGGATCGAGCCGCTCGATCCGCGCCAGCGCCTCCGCGACCCTGTCCACCACCGCACCCTCCCCTTGGGAGGCCGCGCGCATAGCTGGGGCGGCGTCGCGTGCCGATGGGCGGCGCCCGGTGGCGTTGTCGTCGGGCGCCGACGCTCCGCGTCGCCTTCCTCCTCCGCCTTGCCGGGCTTGCCCCTCGCCCCGCTCCTTCCTCCACCCCACCTATGCGCGCCGGCCTCTGATCCGGCCTATTCTCGCAGTGCCGCCCGCATCACCGCCCGCGCGATCGGCGCCGCGTCGCCCCCGCCGCTGATGTCCGGCCGGTTCGCCTCGGCGTCCTCCACGACCACCGCCACCGCGACCGCCGGTCTGCTCGAATTGCCCGCCTGCGCCCAGGCGATGAACCAGGCGTACGGCGTACCGGCGTTGCCCAACCCGTGCTGCGCCGTCCCCGTCTTCCCGCCGACCGTCGCCCCGTCGATCCCCGCGTTCGCCCCGGTCCCGTCCTCGACGACCCCGATCATCATCTGCCGCAGCCGCTGCGCCGTGGCCGGCTCGACCGCACGCCGGTAGGGGCGCTCGCCGGTACGGGAGACGATGTCGCCGTCCGAGTCCATGGTCCGGTCCACCAGGAAGGGGTACTTGAGCTCCCCGCCGTTCGCGACCGCCGACGCGACCATCGCCATCTGGAGCGGGGTGGCCCGCGTGTCGAACTGCCCGATCGACGACAGCGCCAGCTGATCGTCGGCCATACGGGTGTCGAAATGGGACGCGGCCACCCCTGAAGGGATCGTGATGCCGGTGTCGTTGAAGCCGAACTTCTCCGCCGTCTCCACCATCGCGGGCAGGCCGGTCTTCACCCCCAGCCCGGCCATCACCGTGTTGCAGGACCATCTGATCGCGTAGTCCAGGGACGCCTTGTCGCAGCCGTCGGCCTCATTGGGCAGTTCGGTCCGTGTGCCCGGCAGGACATACGGCTCGGCGATGCCGGTGGGGGCGTTGACATCGGTGACCGTCCCGGAGTCCAGCGCGGCCGCCGCCGTCACGATCTTGAAGGCGGAACCGGGCGGATAGGTCTGCCGGATGGCCCGGTTGAGCAGGGGCTGCGTGTCCGACCCGGTCAGCCGGGCCCAGGAGTCATTGACGGCCCCGCCGGTGCCCGACAGCCGCCCGGGGTCGTACGACGGACTGCTGACCAGCGCCAGGATCCTGCCGCTGAACGGCTCGACGGCCGCGACCGCGCCGCGTCTGCCGGCCAGTCCGTCGTACGCGGCCCGCTGCGTGGACGCCTTGATCGTGGTGGCGACATGCCCGCCGGGGCGCCGGCCGCGGGTGATCTCGTTCCAGAGGGGGAACGGGGCGAGCATCGGGTCCGTACCGGAGAGGAAGCCATCCTCGGCGTTCTCCAGCAGTGTCGTGCCGTACGTCTGGGAGGCGTAGCCGGTGACGGGCGCGTACAGCGGGCCCTGCGCATAGGTGCGTTCGTAACGCAGTTGCTGTCCGCTGTCCCTGGAGCCGGTGACCGTTCGGCCGTCGACGAGGATATCGCCGCGCGGCTGCGAGTAACGGGCCACGGTGTCACGGCGGTTGGCGGGGTTGTGATCGAGGGAGTCCGCCTCGATGACCTGGATTCTGGTCGCGTTGACCAGCAGGGCGACCAGGAGGAGGAGACAGAAGACGGCGGTCCGCCGGATGTAACGGGTCACCGCTGATTCCTCCCGCGGGTGTGGCGGGTCACCACTGGTTCCTCCAGGCGTTGCCGTTCTCCTCGGCCGGTGCGATGACGCCCGGTTCCGCGCTCTCCGGGCGCGGGCTGCGGGCCGAGTCGCTGAGCCGGATGAGCAGCGCGACCATCACCCAGTTGGTGACGACGGACGAGCCGCCCTGGGCGAGGAAGGGCATCGCCATGCCGGTGAGCGGGATGAGCCCCGTCACCCCGCCCGCGATGACGAAGACCTGGAGGGCGAGGATCGCGGAGAGGCCGACGGCGAGCAGCCGGCCGAAGGGGTCGAGCAGGGCGAGGGCGGCGCGGTAACCGCGGGCGACCAGCAGGGCGTACAGCAGGAAGAGGGCGGTCAGGCCGACCAGGCCCAGTTCCTCGCCCGCCGTGGCCAGGATGAAGTCGGACTTGGCGGCGAAACCGATCAGGATGGACCGGCCGAGTCCGAGTCCGGTACCGAGCATTCCTCCCGCGGCGAAGGAGAAGAGGGACTGCGCGAGCTGGCCGGGTCCGCGGCCGGCGGCGATGGACGCGAACGGGTCGAGCCAGTCTTTTACCCGGCTGTGGACATGCGGCTCCAACGAACCGACGGCGAACGCGCCGAGCGCGGCGAGCAGCAGCCCGACGGCGATCCAGCCGGTGCGTCCGGTCGCGACGTAGAGCAGGATCACGAAGAGCCCGAAGAAGAGCAGCGACGTCCCCAGATCCCGTTCGATGACGAGGACGATGACGCTGAGCAGCCAGATCGCCACGATCGGGCCGAGTACACGGCCGGTGGGCAGTTGGAGCCGCCAGACCTTGCGGCCGGTGTAGGCGAGGGCGTTGCGGTTGGCGGCGAGATACGCGGCGAAGAAGACCGCCAGCAGGATCTTGGCGAACTCGCCGGGCTGGAAGGAGAATCCGCCGATCCGGATCCAGATCTTGGCCCCGTTCACGGCGGGGAAGCAGATCGGCATGATCATCAGCACCAGCGCGGTGGCGACCGACAGATAGGCGTACCGCTGGAGCAGCCGGTGGTCGAGCAGGAACACGACGACAGCGGTGAACAGCGCGACACCGAGCGTGGACCAGACCAGCTGGGTGGGCGCGGCCTTGTCGCCCGGAGTCTCCAGGTCGAGGCGGTAGATCAGCACCAGACCGAGGCCGTTGAGCAGCACCGCGATGGGCAGCAGCAGGGGATCCGCGTACGGTGCGCGCAGCCGGACGGCGATATGCGCGAGCAGGGCGAGCATGCCCAGACCGGCGCCGTATCCGGCCGCGTCGGGCGGTACGGCGTGGTTCCTGCCGAGGCCGACGCCGATGTAGCCGAAGACGGAGATGAGGACGGCGCAAACGAGGAGCGAGAGTTCGACACCCCGGCGCTTGGGCCGGCGAATCCCGGGTGGGGGAGCGTCCGCCATCGTTGCGGTCATGCGTGGAAACGTAGCAAGGCTACGTGCCTTATGTCCGGTTATGTGGGGACATGAGGCATGCCGAACTCACATGGCAGGGCTTTCGACTCGACGTATCATCAGCTGGTCGTTCCGGCGCTGGTCCCTTCCGTCAGTGGGTGGCGGCGTACTCGCGGTCGCTCACCGCTGGGCTCACTGCTGGTAGGGGTTCCGCTGCTGCGGCTGCCCGTACGGCTGACCGCCACCCTGTCCGTTCCCGGGTCCGTACCCCTGCCCGTACCCCTGTCCGCCCGCCTGGCCGGTGCCCTGGGCCATGAGCTGGTCGGCCTGCTCCTTGGCCACCTGCCGCTCCGCGCCGCAGAACGTGCACTGGGTCGCGAATTTGGTGGAGAACGGGAACAGCGGCACGAAGAAGAGCGTGAATTTGGTGACGCGCTTGCGGAGCGTGTGCGCCGACGGGTTGCCGCACTGGCCGCAGACCAGCGTCAGTATCGCCAGTTGGTAGAGGTAGCCCTTGGTGCCGAAGATGATCATGACTGGAATTCCTTAGGGAGGACCGGCGCGTGCGGAGGGAGCGCGTACTGGGAAAGAGTCTGCCGCACGGTGGTGACAACTGGCCCGCGGTAACGGGAAGGAATGGTCGGTGGGCGGGCGGCGAGGGCTATTGCCCCCGTGGCCCGGGTGCTGTTCCCATGGTCCTGGGGGTGATGGGGCATGAGCCGATTACGCGTCACGCCGACGCACGGGCAGGGCCGGGGCCGGCTGTACGTCAGTCTGCGGGACGGTACGACCGTCGCCTGGTACGACAAGGACACCGGCCGGGTGAGTCTGCTTTCCGGGGCGGGGCGCGACGAGGTGCTGTCCGTCCTGGCGCCGTATCTCACCGGTGAGGTAACCGTAGGGCCGCCGCGAGTGCCGACCCCGGCAGATCTCGACCGGCTCTCGCTCCACCCCGACGACGACCTGGCCCCCAACCGTCCGGGCGAGGCGCTCCACGCGGAACTGGACGCGCTGGGGGCCGCCGCCTCCGCCCGGTCTTCCGCGTCTCCCGCACCTTCCACGTCTTCCACATCTCCCTCGTCGCTCCTGTCGCGCCGATGGCGCCAGGATCCCCGGCAGGCGGAACTGCTCGCTCAGGAGACGGTCGGTGACCGGCTCGACGGGCTGGAGGGCGCGGGCTGGCGGGTGCTGCACTCGATACCGCTTCCCGGCGCCGCCCGTATCGACCATCTGGCGATCGGCCCGGCCGGAGTCCTGGCCGTACGGACGCTGCCGGCCCGAAAGCGCCGGGTCCGTGTCGACGACCCGATGGTCCGCGTGGGGCGTGCCGCGCCCGCGCCCCATCTCCGCTGGGCCCGCCGCGCCGCGGAACGCGCCTCGCGCGCCCTGGCGGCCGATGTGCGCCCCGTACTGGCCGTGGTCGAGCCCGCACGGCTGGACGCCCCGCCGATGCCGACGGGCGTACGAATCCTGCGCGACACCGAGATCGCGGTGCTGGCGTCGCTCGGGGGCGTACTGAAACCGGCGGACATCGAGTCCCTGTACGCGACGGCGCGCGACCGCCACAGCTGGCTGCGCGTCTAGGGCCTTCTTCAAAGTCCCGCCTGCCCGGCGGCGCCCGGCACGCACGCCCCAGCGCATTGCCCGACGCGGATTACTTTCGGCCCGAACGTCCGGGGCCCGTCCGCTGTGCCGGCTGCCGGTTCGTGGGGCCGCTCCGTCGTGGGGGCGGGGTGGGGCTTATGTGAGCACGTGGTGTGATTGGTCGGTGCGGGTAGGGTAATCGGGGAATTCAGCGAGGGCGGGGGCCGGTGGTGGGTGCTCGGTGATGGGAGATCGGCTGTGCTTCAAGGTCCTGGGGCCGCTGATTGTGATGTCGGGTGATCACAACGTTGTGGTGGGCGGGGCGCGGCAGCGGACGGTGCTGTCGCTGTTGTTGCTGAGTCCGGGACGGACCGTTCCGGTCGACACGCTGATCGACGAGGTGTGGAACGGGTCGCCGCCGGCCACCGCGCGGACACAGATCGCCATCGTGGTGGCCGCGTTGCGGAAGACCTTCAGGGCGGAGGGCGCCGCCGACGACATGATCGTGACGGCTCACCCAGGGTATCTGCTCAACACCGAAGGCCATTACGTCGATTCGGTGGATTTCGCGGATCTGGTGGCGCGGGCGGAGGCCGCGGTGGCAGAGGGGCGGCTCGACGACGCCGCCCAGTGCTACCGACGCGCGCTCGACCTGTGGCGGGGGTCGGCGCTGGCCGGTGTGTCGGGTCCGGCGGTCGAGGAGGAGGCGGCCCGCCTCCAGGAGCACCGGCTGAACGCGTACGACGACGCGACGGCTGTGCGGCTGGCGCTCGGGCGGCACTACGAGTTGGTGCCGGAGCTGGGGGGTGTGGTGCGTGAGCATCCGCTGCGGGAGCGGACCCGGCATCACCTGATACTGGCGCAGTACCGCTCGGGGCGGCGCGCGGAGGCGATGGAGTCCTACCGCGAGGCGCGCGAGGTGTTCGTGGCGGAGCTGGGTCTGGAGCCGGGGCCGGATCTCCAGGAGTTGCACGACCTGGTCCTCCGGGACGATCCGTCGCTGACGGTGGAGGGTGGCCGGGCCGGTCCTGTGGCGGTCGCGAACGTACCCGAGGTGGTGGTCGTCCCGTCCGAACTGCCGCCGGACGTACCGGGGTTCACCGGCCGGGAGGCCGAGCTGACGGCCCTGGACGGTCTGGTCCGGGAGGTGGCGTCCGGCCGGCACCGGCCCGCGGTGGGACTGGTCACCGGGGTCGCGGGGGTCGGGAAGTCAGGACTGGTGGTGCACTGGGCGCACCGGGTGGCGGAGGCGTTTCCCGATGGGCGGCTGTTCGCGGATCTGCGGGGATACGACGGTGAGCACGAACCGGTCTCTGTGAGCGACGTGCTGAGCCGTTTCCTGCGGTCGCTGGGGATACGTGGTCCGCGGGTGCCTGACACGCTGGAGGAGCGTGTGGCGCTGTACCGGAGTCTGCTGGCGGAGCGGCGCGTCCTGATCGTCCTGGACAACGTGCGGATGTTCGGACAGCTGCGGCCGCTTCTGCCAGGGAGCGGGGCGAGTTGTGCGCTGATCACGAGCCGGGACCAGCTGGAGCAGCTGGTGACATGGCCGCAGGAGGCGCGGGTTCATCTGGGGGTGCTGCCGCGCCACGAGGCGGTCGAGCTGGTGGGCCGGATCGCGGGACTGGAGCGGATCGGGGCACGGACCGATGTGGAGCGGCTTGTCGAGTTGTGCGACAGGCTGCCGCTCGCGGTGCGGATCTCGGCGGCGCGGCTGGCTTCGAAACCGCACTGGAGCGTACGTCACATGGTGGGACGACTCAGTGACGAGCGGCGCAGACTCGACGAGTTGAGCCAGGGGGAGTCGCAGGTCCGGGCCGGTTTCGAGTTGAGTTACCGGTATCTGACGGAGCTGACGGCCAGGTTGTACCGGTGCCTGGGACTGGTCGACGTGCCGGACTTCACGTCGTGGGTGGCGGCGGCGCTGCTGGACGTGGAGGTGCTGGACGCGGAGCTGCTGCTGGAGGATCTGGTCGACGCGCAGTTCCTTGAGGTCGTGGGGATGGACGCGACGGGGCGGCTGCGGTACAGGCTGCAGAATCTGCTGCGCCTCTACGCGGCGGAGCGAGCCAGTCAGGAGGATCCGGCGGGAGACCGGCGGGAGGCGCTGCGGCGGGTGTTCGCGACCGGCCTGGCCATCGCGGAGGAGGCGCACCGGCGGGAGCACGGGGGGCATTTCAGCATCGTGCACAGTGAGGTGGCGCGGCGCCCTGTGGACGGCGAGCTTCTGGCGGAGCTGCTGGTCGAGCCGCTGGAGTGGTTCGAGGCCGAGCGGCTGTCTCTGGTGGGGATGATCGAGCAGTCGGCACGGATGGAGATGGCCGGGCTGGCCTGGGACCTGACGGTGTCTTCGGCGGTGCTGTTCGAGACGCGCGGCTATATCGACAACTGGCGGGTGTGCGCGGGGCAGGCGCTCGACGCGGCGCGCGCGGCGGGTGATGTACGGGGCCAGGCGGCGATGCTGCAGCATCTGGGCGCTATCGCGCTGAGCCATCACAGCATGGACGACGCGGTGGCGCGTTCGCTCGAGGCGCGGGAGCTGTTCGGTTCGGTGGGGGAGGAGCTGGGACGGGCCCTGGTCCTGCGGAATCTGGCCGTGGCGTACCGCATCACGGGGGAGGTGGAGCGGGGCGCGGAGTGTCTGACGGAGGCGCTGCCCGTTTTCCGTGCGGCGGGGGATCGTTCTTCGGAGGCGTCGGCGTTGCAGAGCCTGGCACAGCTGGAGCTGGACCGCGGCGATCCCGGGGCGGCGCTGGGGCATGCCCTGGAGGCGGTGCGGGTGGCGGAGCCGCTGGGTTCAGGAGGGTCCCGCAACCTGGCGCAGTCGCTGTACCGGGTGGGCTCGGCGCAGTTCGCGCTCAAACGTTTCGCCGAGGCGGAAGCGGCGCATCTGCGGGTCGAGTGCCTGTCGCGGGCGAAGGCGGACGATCACGGCCTGGCGCACGCCCTGTTCGGGCTGGGACAGGCGCGGGCCGCGCTGGGGGCGGTGGAGCAGGCGGAGCGGGCGTTCGTCGAGGGCCGCGCGCTCGCGCAGGCCATCGAGAGTCCGCTGATCGAGGGCCGGATCCGGTTGGGGCTCGGGGTGCTGCTGGGCGAGCAGGGGCGCTGGGAGGAGGCGCGGGTGGACGTTCTGCGGGCGGGCGAGCTGTTCAAGCGCAGTGGTGCCACGCCATGGCAGAAGGAAGTGGCGCGGGTGATCGAGGAGTTCGGGACGTCCGGCTGATCCCACGGTGCGGAGCGTGGTATCGCGCCCATAGGGCCGGTACCCAAGGGCTGTCCGCCGACGTGTCTGGAGAGTTCCATCATCAACGCGGTGCGCACGGCGGCGTCGGCCGTGCTCGCGGCGGGAGCACTGACCCACTGGCTGGACAAGGAAGCGGAGAGGAGGGACAGATGACACCTCGGCGGAACACCGCGATCAGCGAGGTGTACATACCTGAGCCGGGCACCTCGGCCACAGGTTTCGCCCGCCGTTCTCATCCACCGTTGAAAGAAGAGAAGTTGCGTACGCGTCAGTCATCCCTTGCGATAGATCGTATATAGATCGAGGGGTCAGGCTGCTCCCGATGCGTTTCCCCTGGAAGCGCACTATGGAGAGGACTGGTCGCGCATGATCATCGAAAGGAGCGGCCGTCGCTCGCGGAAGAGCAGCAGCGGCTACCCCACTGAAGCCCGGGGGTACGCCCTGCGCCTGGACGACGTGACCAAGGTGTACGGCAAGAACGGCCGCGGTGTCCGTGCCCTCGACGGGGTCGCGGTGAGCATCGAACGAGGCTCGTTCACCGCGGTGATGGGCCCCTCGGGCTCCGGCAAGTCCACCTTCCTGCACTGCGCCGCCGGCCTCGACAAGCCGACCACCGGGTCGTCCTACATCGGCGACACCAAGCTGAACGACATGACCGAGACCAAACTGACCAAACTGCGCAGGCAGCGGGTCGGCTTCGTCTTCCAGGCGTTCAACCTCATTCCCTCTCTCTCCGTGCTCCAGAACGTGGAGCTGCCGCTACGCCTGGCCGGCGAGAGCCTCGACAAGGCCTGGCTGCAGGAGATCCTCCACCGCGTGGGCCTCGAAGGCCGGGCCCGTCACCGTCCCGCCGAACTGTCCGGCGGCCAGCAGCAGCGCGTCGCCATCGCCCGCGCCCTGATCACCCGCCCCGACGTCATCTTCGGCGACGAGCCGACCGGCGCCCTGGACACCGTGACCGCCAAGGAGATCCTCTCGCTGCTGCGGTCCTGCGTGGACGAGACGGGCCAGACCGTCGTCATGGTCACCCATGACCCGGTCGCCGCCGCGTACGCCGACACCGTCCTGTTCCTGGCCGACGGAAAGCTCGCCGGCCAGATGAACACCCCGACCGCCGAAGGCGTCGCCGAGCGTATGACACACCTGGGAGCGTGGGCCTGATGCTGCGGTACGCCTTCCAGACCCTGAGAGCCAGGAAAGGCAGCTTCATCGGCGCCTTCCTCGCCCTGTCCTGCGCCGCCGCGCTGGTCACCGCCTGCGGCATCCTGCTGGAGACCGGTCTGCGCGGCCCCATCAGGACCGAGCGCTACGCGGCCACCCCGGTGATCGTCGGCGCCGACCAGAACGTCCACCAGACCACCAACAAGCACAAGAAGGGCAAGACCAAGACGAAGCACAAGGCCAAGCCCCTCGCCGAGCGGGTCTGGCTGCCCGCGGGGACGGACGACACACTGTCCTCGCTGCCCGGCGCCGCCAAGAGCGTCCCCGAAGTCACCTTCCCCGCCTACGCGGTCGACGGCGGCGGCCGGATCGTCCCCGGCATCGACGGCAAGAAGTCCTTCGGGCACGGCTGGTCCTCGGCCGCCCTGACTCCCTTCGCCCTCAGCAGTGGCAAGGCACCCGGCGCGGGCGAGGTCGTCGTCGACCAAGAACTCGCCGGCCGTATCGGCCTCAAGCCCGGCAACAAGCTCGTCGTCCAGTCGACAGGAGCCCCCACCCCGTACAAGGTCAGCGGTATCGCCGCCGCCGAGAACGGCGACCTGAGCCAGCAGACCTCCCTGTTCTTCTCCGACCCGGAGGCCCAGCAGCTCTCCGGCCGCGGCACCCGGGCCGCCGTGATCGGCGTACTGCCCAAACCGGGTGTCTCCGCCGGTGAACTGGCCGCACAGGTCAACAAGGCCCTCGCCAACGACAAGGGCATCAGATACAAGGTCGCCACCGGCGGCGACCGCGGCCCGGTCGAATTCCTCGACGCGGGCGCCGCGCGGGTCAAGTTGGTCTCCATGGGCGGCGCCATGGGCGGCACGTCCCTGCTCGTCGCGATCCTCGTCGTCGTCGGCACCTTCGCCCTCTCCATCCAGCAGCGCACCCGTGAAATCGCCCTGCTGCGCGCCATCGCCGCGACGCCCAAGCAGGTCCGCCGGCTCATCGGCCGCGAAGCGCTGATCATCGGAGTGCTCGCGGGCGTGCTCGGCTCGGCCGTGGGACTGCCCATCGCGTACTGGCTGCACGGCAAGTTCGTCGACTTCAAAGCCATCCCCGAAACCCTGGAGGTCACGTACAGCGTCGTCCCGTTCTTCGCGTCGATCGGTGCCGCGCTGCTGGGCGCCTGGTCCGCCGCCCGCATCAGCGCGCGCCGTACCGCGCGGATCCGTCCTGCCGAAGCGCTCTCCGAAGCGGCCATGGAGAAGCGGCACTTCACCTGGGGCAGGCTCCTCACCGGCGCCCTGGTCCTGGCGGGCGGCATCGTCCTCGTCGTCGTCCTCAGCTTCCTGCGGACCGAACCGGCCTCGCAGCCCGTCACCTTCCTGTGCGTCATCGCGCTGTCCGTCGCCGTGTCCGTCCTCGGCCCCGTCATCTCGCGGATCGCGGTCGCCCTCGCCGGCATCCCGCTGCGCTTCTCGCGGGTCGCCGGCCACCTCGCCACGGCCAACGCCCGTGCCAACGCCAAGCGGATGGCCTCCGCGGTCACCCCGCTGACGCTGCTCATCGGCATGGCCTCCACGGTCCTGTTCGTCCAGACGACCATGGGGGACGCCGCCCAGGCCCAGGCCAAGGCGGGCAACAAGGCGACCTGGGTGGTCGGTTCCAGCGGCCCGGGTGTCCCGGCCGGGGCAACCGCGGCACTGCGCCAGGTCCCCGGGGTCACCGATGTGACCGAGGTGGTACGCACCACTGTCCGCGTCGGCCTGGACAAGTACCCGGCGCAGGGCCTCACCCCGCAAGGACTGACCGGCAACTGGGACCCGGACGTCTCCCGGGGCTCGATCCAGGGCTTCGACGACGAGAGTGTCGCGCTCAGCGACGTATCGGCCGACAACCTCGGCAAGAAGCCGGGCGACAGCCTCAAACTGACCCTCGGCGACGGCACCGTCGCCACCCTGAAGGTCGTCGCCGTCTACGAACGCGGCCTGGGATTCGGTGACCTGACCATGTCGCACACCCTGGTCGCCCAGCACGTTGACAACCCTCTCGCCTCCTCGGTCCTGGTCAGGACGGCCGGTGGCGGAGAGACGGGCCGGGAACAACTGACCGCCGCGGTCAAGGGCTTCCCCGGGATCGCGGTGCTCGACCGCACGCAGGTCGACGGTCTCGCGGCCGACGCGCAGCAGTCCAACGCCGAGGTCAACTACCTGGCCATGGGCCTGATCATCGCGTTCACCGCGATCGCGGTGGTCAACACTCTGGCCATGTCCGTCTCCGACAGGACCCGTGAGTTCGCGCTCCTGCGGCTCGTCGGCACGACCCGCCGGCAGGTGATGATGATGCTGCGCATCGAGTCAGCGCTGGTGATCCTGGTCGCCGCCGTCCTCGGCACCGGTATCGCGATCGCCGTTTTGACCGCTTTCAGCGTCGGAATGACCGGTGCCGCCCAGCCCTCCTTCGAACCGCTGACGTACATCGGGGTGGTCGCCCTCGCCGCGGTCCTCGCGGCCCTGGCCACCACGATCGCGGGCCGCTTCGCCCTGGGCAGCCGGCCCGCGGACGTGATCAGCGCCAACCAGTAGCCACACGGAGGCCTGCAGGGGCGTACGGGACACTCCCGTACGCCCCTGCGGCGTGTACCGGCCCTGCGGGCCCGCGCGGCCTCCGGGCAACCCCCGGCCCGCTGCCCGGCACCGAGACGCACATCCAGGCCCCGGCGGACCTCATCCCCGGGGGGGGGATCAGATCCCGGCAGGATCCGCGGCCGAACTCTTCCCGCACGAAAGGAAGCCGGTCCCGAGGATCCTTTTTCGGGGTCCCGGGAGGCGTACGGGTCTCGGACATGTGGGCATACCTCGCGTCGATCGGAATTTACCGCCCCAGTCTCCGAGGAACTGCTAGGGCGCCCCTAGGGGTGAATTCATGAGCCAACCCGTATAGAGGCCCTGTAGCCCCGCGGCGCACGATCGCCGGGTGGCATTTCTGTCCGTGCCGCACGCGGAGATAAAGCGTAAGAGGCCGAGAAAATTCAAGAGGGACTGTGAGGTAAATGGGAAATGGCGTCCACATACGGAACACAGGAGGGCGAACAGATCCAGCAGCCTCCCCGGACCGCGGCCGGGGTGCCCGGGGTGCCCGGGGTGCCAGGGGTGCCAGGGGCCGACGGTGAGGCGCACGTCTGGTGGTGGCAGCCGCCGGCCCGGCTGATCCCGGCCGACCTCGCCCTGCTCGGCACCGAGGAGTTCCGCCGTGTGCTCAGCCTGCCGGCCGAGCGTGACGCGGCGGCCTTCACGCACCACAGGGCGGAGGCGCGGCGAGCACTGGCCGGACTGCTGGGTATCGCCCCCCAGTCCGTCGAACTGGGGAGGTACCGCTGTCCGGGCTGCGGCGACTTCGGGCACGGCCCGCCGCGGATCGTGTCCCCGCCGAGGGCCGCGCGGCTGGCGATCAGCATGTCCCGTACCGCCGACCGCGGTGTCTTCGCGGTCGGTGCCGGCACCACGATCGGCGTCGACGTCGAGAAGGTAATCCCGATGCGCGAGGCATCACTCTCCGGCTCCGTACTGACCGAGAACGAGAGTTCCCACCTGCTGACACTGCCCGCAGGACCGGTCAGGGACGCGGGCTTCCACCGCGTCTGGACCCGCAAGGAGGCCGTGGTGAAGGCGGCCGGGATCGGCCTGGTGGGCACCGTGCTCAATCGGCTCGAAACCTGGCCCGCCCATCAGGGCCCGGTCAGCGTCCTGCACACGTACGCGGGCCGCACCACCGCTTGGGCCGTGCAGGACCTGCGACTCCACGACAAGGTCGCGGCAGCGGTTGCCCGCCCCCAGGGTGACCGGGCCCAGGGTCCCGTCCACATCCATTCCGCACCACACAGCGAGACACCCACCGCATCGGACCCGGAAGGAAACCGACGGACATGACCGCATCGACCGTAGAGACCGTAGAGACCGTAGAGACCAGGAACCGCCCCCCACCCAGGCGTTCACGTCCCAGCCGCCCTCCGCCGAACACGTCGGGCCCGTCCCCGCCGGACTCGGCGACACGGACCTCGCCGCCTACTGCGCCGACCTCACCGAGGCCGTCCAACGCGACGACCGTATCCGGTGGCACCACGCTCACCCGACCGCGGTGGCGTCGTGCGTTCCCATCGAAGCGGCGTACAGCAGCACCAGTTCGTGGTACCGGTACAGCGGCAGCCCCTGCGGATCCAGACCCGACAGATCGAGCAGGGCGCCGTCCACCAGCGACTCCAGCAGCCGCTCCGCCGTTTCCTCCGGCAACGAGAGCCGGGTGCCCGCCTCCCGCGCCGAGAACGGTTCGGTTCCCCAGCCGGCCAGCGCCGCCAGGGTCTCCCGTCCCTGGGGTGTCGTGCGGCGCGCCGAGGGAAGCAGGGCCCTGCGCACGTCCAGATCGCCGAAGGACAGCTCCGCGAGCCGGGTCCTGGGATCCGCCATCCGCTCCGCGAACCGGCGGACCGGCCAGTGCGGCCGCGCCACCAGCCTGGCGCCCATCACGGCCAAGGCCAGCGGCAGTCCGCCGCAGTACGCCACCAGGTCGTCGGCGGCGTCGGGATCGGCCAGCAGCCGGTCCCGGCCCGCCGCCGCCGCGAGTACGGCCAGCGCCTCGTCGTCGTCCAGCGAAGCCAGTGCCACCGTGTCGGCGCCCGTCACCCTCGCCATCCTGGACCGGCTGGTGATCAGCACGGCGCACTGTGTGCCGGCCGGCATCAGCGGGGCCACCTGAAGGTCACCCGCCGCGTCGTCCAGCACCACCAGCAGCCGTTTGCCCGCCGTACGCGCCCGGTAGAGCCGCACCAGCTCGTCGCGGTCCGGGGCGGGTCCCGCGCCGTCGAGCCCGGGTTCCCCCAGCGCCCGCAGCAGCCGTATCAGCACCTCGCCGGCGTCCTTCGCGGCGCCGTCGGGGCGGCACAGTTCGGCGAAGAGCTGCCCGTCCGGGAAGTGCTCCGCGCAGTCGGCCGCCGCCCGCACCGCGAGGGCCGTCTTGCCCATCCCCGCCATACCGGTCACCAGGAGCCGCCGCGGCCTGCCGTCCGGCGGCCCGAGACGGGAACGGAGAGCGGCGAGTTCACCGTCCCGCCCCACCAGCTCGCCCTCGTCGGCCGGGAGCATCGCCGGCGCGTCCGGCAGGGCCGGCGAACTGGGCACCGAGAAGCCCAACTCCCCTCCCAGTACGGCCTGGTAGGTGGCTCCCAGCGCGTCACCCGGATTGACCCCGAGCTGGTCGACGAGAACCTTGCGCCCCTCGTAGTAGGTGTGCAGTGCGTCGGCCTGTCGCCCGCACCGGTACAACGCCGTCATCAGCTGGGCCCGCAGCCGCTCCCGTACGGGGAACTCCGCGACCAGGCCCGTGAGTTCGGCGGTCACCTGCTCATGCCTGCCGAGGGCGAGGTCCGCCTCGATCCGGTTCTCCAGCGCGAACATCCGGGCCTCTTCCAGCTGTGGCAGCTCGGCGTCCAGCAGGAATTCCGTGACGTTCGACAGCGCGGAACCGCGCCAGCACCCGAGCGCCTCGGTGAGCAGCGCCTGTGCCTCGGCGTGGCGGCCGTCCTGCAGCGCCTCGCGGCCCAGCCGGTCCAGCCGCTCGAACTCGACGACGTCGATCCGGGCCGCTGGGGCCCGCAGCACGTATCCGGGCTGGCGCCGGATGATCTCGATCTCGTCCCCGAGGTGCTTCCGTAGCCGTGAGATGTACGTATAGATCTGCGCGCCGGCGGTGACAGGCGGGTCCCATCCCCACAACAGGGCTCCCAGTCTCGCGTCGGAGACCACTCGCCCACGGGCCAGCAGCAACGCCGCGAGGACCGTGTGCACCTTCGAACCGGACAACGCGACCCTTTCCCCACCACGCCGGGCCTCCACCGGCCCGAGAATCCTGAAATCCATGCGCCACTCCCTTCTGGTGTGATCTGGTGTGAGCGTCCTGCATGGACTCAGAAGCTATGCCTCGGCTTTATCCGAGGGTTATCGCGCGGGAACCGGCCACCGATACCGGCCATGCGCACGGGCCGTACGGTCGTGGGGCCATGGCTGGTCGATCCGCAGCACATCCTCGGAGCGGGCCCGCGCGCGGGCTCTGGCCCGGCGAGTGCGCGACGCGCGGGAATCCCGCGGGTGGACGCGGGAGCGTCTCGCGAAGGAAGCGGGACTTCACCCGCGTACGCTGCTGCGGCCGGAGACCGAAGCGGTGATCCAGCCGGGTTTTTCCAGGTCGGGGCACTTGCGGCGGCGCTGGATGTTTCCCTGGACGATCTGCTCAGGGCCTCTCACGCCACCCCCGCGACTGTGGTCCGCCGGTTATGAGGGCCAGGACAATCCGCTGCTCTGACCGGGTTCAGGGCAGCGGCGCGGCGCTGTCGGGGTCGGTGAGCGGGCCGAGGAGGTCCCCGTACCGCTCCAGCCGCCCCTCGATGTCCCCCAGCCGGAAGACCAGCTGCCCGGCTTCCGTACAGTCGGCGACCTCCTCCCAGGTCAGGGGAGTGGAGACGGTCGGTTCCGCTCTGGCGCGCAGCGTGTAGGGCGCCGCGGTGGTCTTCGCGGCGGCGTTCTGGCTGTGGTCGACGAAGACCTTTCCGGGCCGCAGCGAGCGCCGCATCCGGTGCACCACCAGCTCCGGCATCGCCGCCTCGGCCTCGACGGCCAGCCCCTTCGCGTACGCCGAGACCTCCGCGGACGGGGCGCGCTCCAGCGGTACGAGGAGGTGCAGCCCCTTCGACCCCGAGGTCTTCACGTACGCCTCCAGCCCGTCCGTACCCAGCCGCTCGCGCAGCCAGAGCGCCACCGCGCAGCACTCCACGGCGGTGGCGGGCGCCCCGGGGTCCAGATCGAGGACGAGCCTGTCGGCGCGCTCGGGCGCGTCGGCGCGCCACTGATGCGTATGGAACTCCACGACCAGGTTCGCCGCCCACATCAGCGACGCCAGGTCCTCCACCACCACCTGTCTGCCGGTGTCGGCCGTTCTTCGGGGCACATCGGCGATCCGTACCCAGTCGGGCGTACCGGGCGGCGGGTTCTTGGTGAAGAAGAGCGGCCCGTCGGGCCCGTCCGGGTAGCGGAGGAAGGACACGGGGCGGTCGGCGAGATGGGCCAGCAGGGGGGCCGCCGTACGGGCGTAGTGGTGCAGGACCTCGCCCTTGGTGGTGCCGGTGGCGGTGTACAGGACCTTGTCCAGGTTGCTGAGCGCCAGGCGTCGCCCCTCCACCTCTGTGATCGGCGTCATACGATGAGAATCCCATATATCTCGCGAATCTCAGATGAAAGGGATGGAACGTGCGATCAATATGGAACGGCGCGATCTCCTTCGGTCTGGTCAGCATCCCGATCAAACTGGTCAACGCCACCGAGAATCACTCGATCTCCTTCCGGCAGATCCACAGGGCGGACGGCGGCCGTATCCGCTACCGGAAGGTCTGTGAACTGGACGGCGAGGAGGTGTCGACGCCGGAGATCGGCAAGGCGTACGAGGACGCGGACGGGTCCATGATCCCGATCACCGACGACGATCTGGCCGCGCTGCCGCTGCCGACGGCGAAGACGATCGAGATCGTCGCGTTCGTCCCGGCGGATTCGATCGACCCGCTCCAGATGGACACGGCGTACTACCTCTCCGCCGCCGGCGTGCCCGCGGCCAAGCCGTACACCCTGCTGCGCGAGGCGCTGAAGCGCAGCCAGAAGGTGGCCGTCGCCAAGTTCGCCCTGCGGGGGCGGGAGCGGCTCGGGATGCTACGGGTGGTCGACGACGTGATCGCGATGCACGGCCTGCTCTGGCCGGACGAGATCCGTGCCCCGGAGAGCGTCGCGCCGGAGACGGACGTCACCGTACGGGAGGCCGAACTCGACCTGGCCGATGCCCTGATGGACACGCTCGGCTCGGTCGACCTCGACTCGCTGCACGACGACTACCGGGACGCGGTCGAGGAGATGATCGCCGCCAAGGCGGAAGGCGCGCCGGCACCGGAACGGGAGCCGGCGGCGGGCGAGGGAGGGAAGGTCCTCGACCTGATGGCGGCGCTGGAGAACAGCGTGCGCGCGGCGAAGGAGGGCCGGGCGGAGGGCGACGAGGTCGCGGAGGTGACGCGGCTCCCGGAGAAGAAGGCGGCGAAGGAGACGGCGAAGAGGGCGCCGGCGAAGAGGGCGCCGGCGAAGAAGTCGACGGCGGCGAAGAAGACCGCCACGTCCAAGCCGGCGTCGAAGGCAACCGCGAGGACGGCGTCGAAGACGGCGAAGACATCGAAGACGGCGAGCAAGTCGGCGAAGAAGACAGCCGCGAAGACAACCTCGAAGACGGCCTCCGGCGCCCGGAAGCGCGCCTCGGCCTGAGCGGCGTCCCCGGCGGAGCCCTCACCCCGGATGGCACACTGCGCGTGTGGACCGAACGCTGCGCATCGTGCTGGCCGAGGACAGTGTGCTGCTCCGAGAAGGCCTGACCGCCCTGCTGGACCGCTTCGGCCACAAGGTCGTCGCGGCGGTGGGCGACGCGCCCGCCCTGCTGACGGCGGTGGCGGAACACACCCCGGACATCGTGGTCACCGACGTACGGATGCCCCCGGGCTTCCAGGACGAGGGCCTCCACGCGGCCGTCCGCCTCCGCGAGCGGCAGCCCTCCCTCCCGGTGCTCGTCCTCAGCCAGTACGTCCAGCGCGCCTACGCCGCCGAGCTCCTCGACTCCGGCGACGGCTCCGGTGTCGGCTACCTCCTCAAGGACCGCGTCGGCCACGTGGAGGACTTCGAGGCCGCCCTCCAGTCCGTGGCCTCCGGCGGCACGGTCGTGGACCCGGAAGTGGTCCGCCACCTGCTACGCCGCCGCAGAGACCCCCTGGAACGCCTGACCTCCCGCGAACGCGAAGTCCTGGCCGTGGTCGCCGAGGGCAAGTCCAACGCGGCGATAGCCCGCCAACTCACCGTCTCCGAGGCGGCCGTGGGCAAACACATCGGCAACATCCTCGCCAAACTGAACCTCCCCCCGGCGGACGACACCCACCGCCGCGTCCTGGCGGTCCTCACCTACCTCCGCGCCTGACCCCTGTCTCCCACCCTGCCCCGCCCGACCTGGAAATACCTGTTCACGGCCACCCCGCCGAAGCTGGTAGGGTTTCCCTCGTCGCCAAGCACCACGGCGACGCGCCCCCGTAGCTCAGGGGATAGAGCAACGGCCTCCGGAGCCGTGTGCGCAGGTTCGAATCCTGCCGGGGGCACTTCGCCTCAACCAGCACGATGATGCGGTTGATCAGCGTAGATGCCTGGCGTGAGAGCGGGACCCAGTGTCACTGGGTCCCGCTCTTCGTAATTCGCGATGCGCGGCATCCACTTCGGCCCACGCACTGAGATGAATTCAGGATCGGCCATTGTCGATCACACGAGAGTGCCGATCTCCATCGTCGGGGCCCGACCCTCGACGAGGCCGCTGAACGGCCTGGGGTCGCTTCCAGGGTGGTCGAACGCTGGATCAGCGGACCCGAGCGCAAGCCGTATCGCCGTTTCCAGTATGCGAAAGCCTCGCTGTTGAAGTGCGAAGTGTCGTGCCTGTGGGCGGACGAACACATGTCAACCGAGGTGACGGCCTCCGGCAACACGGAGTTGGTCGGGCTCTCCCCGCACCGGTCCGTGGTGACGCGGTACCCATGGAGGGGAGCTGACCGCTGAGCGGCGGTTCCGAGGCGTCCGGGACGCAGGGGCGTCCGGGACGCAGGGGCGTCCGGGACGCAGGGGCGTCCGGGACGCAGGGGCGTCCGGGACGCAGGGGCGTCCGGAACGCAGGGGCGTCCGGGACGCAGGGCGTCGCTGAACCGGCGGGTGCCGTGCGTGCGGGATTCCGTTCGTGCTGCATCCGGGCATTCAGGCATTCAGGTATACCGGCGTGCCGACATTCAGCGGGAGCGCCCCGGCGATTGGCGCCATCTGGCGTCACCCGTACTTGCCATGGCGCCATCGTGATGCCATCATGGCGTTATGGACCTCACTCCCTATGTCACCCAGCTCCGCCATGAATTCGCGGTCGCGGCGGGCGCAGGCGGGGACGACCCCCGCGCCCTTGCCGGGCGGATGGTGCCATCCGTGGCACCCTTGGTGTCATTCACACCCCCGTCGAGTGGATGGCCTCGGTCGGCCTCCTGATCCTGCTCACCCTGGCGCCGACCTGGCCGGCGGCCGGCATTGGCTCGTGGTCAGGACACCCGAGTCGGCCGGCAACCAGCCCATGCCGCTGACCTTCCTGCCCTTCCTCGGTAGCGCCATCGTTTTGACGGACTCGATGCCGACCGGGCTGCGATGGTTCGCCGAGTACCAGCCCTTCACTCCCGTCATCGAGACCCTGCGCGGTCTGCTGATGCGCACCGGCATCCGCAACAGCGGGTACATCGCGCTCGCCTGGTGCGTCGGCCTCACCTTGGGCGGCCACGTCTGGGCGCGGTCGGCCTTCGGCCGCACCGCCGTGCCGTAAGCGCCGCTGTCCGCAAGCCACTTCGCGACACCGGGATGACAGATCCCCCTCGTCTCACCTGATGCCACCATTCACCGCACGTCACTCTCCACGGAGGGCACCATGAAGCAGGAACCGTCGATCCGACCCGGGGCCGCGGAGACCGCGGAGGCCACCGCGGTCGTCGGGCTTCCCACGCAGCGCGTCGCCGGCTGCCCCTTCGATCCCCCGTCCGACCTGGCGCCGCTGCGCGAGGCGAGCCCCCTCAGCAGGATGACGTACCCCGACGGGCACGTCGGCTGGCTGGCCACCGGCTACTCCACGGTCCGCGAGATCATGGCCGACCCCCGCTTCAGCTCGCGGTACGAGCTGATCCATCTCCCGTTCCCGTTCCCCGGTGCGCCCGAGGGTCCGCTGCCGCCGGCCCCCGTCGGTGACATGACCGGCATGGACGCTCCCGAGCACACCCGCCTCCGGCGGCTCCTCATGGGCAAGTTCACGGTCCGCCGGATGCGTCAACTCGCCGAACGGGTCGAGCAGATCACCACGGAGCACCTGGACGCGGTGGAGCGCCAGGGGCCCGGCACGGACCTGGTCGCGGCGTTCGCCCAGCCCATTCCCGCGCTGATGATCTGCGAGCTCCTCGGTGTGCCCTACGCCGACCGCGAGCTCTTCCAGAACTACGCCCACACGCTGATGACCATGGACGTCAGTCTGGAGGAACGGTACGCCGCGATGTCCGGGCTCCAGGAGTACATGGCGGCGCTGGTCGCCGCCAAGCGCGCCGAATCCTCCGACGACCTGCTCGGCGACCTCACCAGGGACTCCGACCTCACCGACGAGGAACTGGTGGGCGTGGGCGGCTTCCTGCTCGCCGCGGGACTCGACACCACCGCCAACATGATCGCCCACGGGACGTTCGCCCTGCTGAGCAACCCGGCCCAGGCCGAGGCCCTGCGCTCGGACCCGGACCTCGCCGCCCGGGCCGTCGAGGAGCTGATGCGCTATCTGACCATCGCCCACACCACCGTGAAGTCGGCGCTGGAGGATGTCGAGCTGAACGGCCAGGTGATCAAGGCGGGCGAGAGCGTCACCATCTCGTTCGAGGCCGCCAACCGGGACCCGGAGCGGTTCCCCGAGCCGGACGTCCTCGACCTGCACCGCGAGGCCACTGGGCACCTGGGCTTCGGGCACGGCGCCCACCAGTGCCTGGGTCAGCAACTGGCCCGCGTCGAGATGACGGTGGCCCTGCCGGCCTTGCTCACCCGGTTCCCCACGCTGCGGCTGGACGTGCCGGCCGAGGAGGTTCCGCTGCGGACCAATATGAACGTCTACGGCGTGCACCGGCTTCCGGTCGCCTGGGACGAGGACTGACCACCATGGACGTCCATGTCGATCGTGAACACTGCGTCGGTGCCGGGTTGTGCGCCCTGACCGCCCCTCAGGTCTTCGACCAGGACGAGGGTCTGGTTCTCCTGCTGACCGCCCGGCCGCCGCAGGAGCGGCACGCGGCAGTCCGCGTCGCCGCGGGTGTGTGTCCCGGCGCGGTCATCACCCTCACGGAGCGGGAATCCTCCACCGCCTCGTAGGCGGTCTCGACGCGGTGTCGTTACGCGTTGGTGCCCGCGTCCACGGTCAGTGCCGTGCCGGTGATGTTCTGGCCGCCGGGGCCGGCGAGGAACGCGACGGTGGCCGCTATGTCGTCGGGATCGAGGAAGCGGCCCAGCGCGGTCAACTGCCGTTGGGCGTCGGCGTGTGGGTTGTCGGCCGGGTTCATGTCCGTGTCGGTCGATCCGGGGTGCACGACGTTGGCGGTGATGCCGCGCGGGCCGAGTTCGCGTGCCAGTCCTCTGGTGAAGCCGCTGAGCGCCGCCTTGCTCATGGCGTACAGCGCGATGCCCGGGAAGGGCGCGTGGTCGGCGAGGTTGCTGCCGATGCTGATGACGCGTCCGCCCCGCGGCAGGATCCGTGCGGCGGCCTGCGAGGCGAGGAACACCGAGCGGACATGGATGGCCAGGGTCCGGTCGAGCTCCTCCGGAGTGACGTCCTCGATCGGTCCGTTCGGAAAGATCCCCGCGTTGTTGACGAGGATGTCCAGCCGGCCGAATTCGCCGGCCGTCCGCCGCACCGCGTCCGCGGCGGTGTCGTCGTCCGCCGCGTCGGCCCGGATCGCCAGCGCGCGCCGGCCGATCCCCTTGATGTCGGCCACCACATCGGCGGCCTTCGCCTCTCCGGCGGCGCTGACGTATGTGAACGCCACATCCGCACCTTCACGGGCCAGCCGTCGGGCGACAGCCGCCCCGATGCCCCTGCTGCCGCCCGTGACCAGCGCAGCCTTCCCCACCAACTCGCCCATGCCATCCCCTGATTTCTGTGTTGATCGGCACAGAAAGAATGGCAGGGCGCACCCGGCGGGTCAAGGCATATATTGAACGAACGACACAGAAAAGTCAGGGAGAGGAGAGGTGGGGAAGGTGACCACGCGCGGACGCCCCAGAGGGTTCGACCGGGACACGGCTCTGGAACAGGCGATGAAGGTGTTCTGGGCCACCGGCTACGAGGCGACGTCCATGGCCGACCTCACCTCGGCCATGGGGATCGCCTCGCCCAGCCTGTACGCGGCGTTCGGCTCCAAGGAGGAGCTGTTCCGCGAGGCGGTGGCGCTGTACGGAGCCACCGCGGGCCGGCCCGTGGCACGTGCGCTCACCGAGGAGCCCACCGCGCGCGCCGCCGTGAACGCCGTGCTCCACGCGAACGCCTACGCGTACACCAGGGCGGACACACCCGGCGGCTGCATGATCGTAATGGCCGCCACGAACTGCTCCGAGTCCAACGCCCCGGTCCGCGACCATCTCGCCCAGATTCGCAAGGCCGGCATCGAAGACCTGACGGTACGGCTGGAACAGGGCGTGCGGGACGGGGACCTGGCCCCGGGCACCGACACCCACGGCGTCGCCTCGTTCTATACCGCCGTACTCCAGGGCATGTCCGTACAGGCACGCGACGGCGCCTCGCGCGAGGACCTGGAGATGCTCGCGGAGCGGGCGATGTCGGCATGGGAGGCCGTGATCGCCCAGTGGCCTTCGCCTGCGCCGGGTCGCTGAGGACTCGCGCGAGGGCGTGAATTCCGGCGGTCGGCGGGGCACGCTGGCGGGGCCGCCTTTCGGGTGAGGGGAGAACGTTTCGGCGGTGGCCGTTCGAGCGGCGGACCGCTCGATGCCGAAACGGCTAGGCCATGCTGACGGCGCTTTGAACCGATCGAGAAAGGGATCACCTATGCGCCGCATCACCGCCGCGCTCCTCGGAGCCGTCGCACTGCTCGGAGTCGCGACCGTCACCGCCTCGGCCGCCACCGCCCACAGCGCCCCCACCGCCCACAGCACCGCGGATGTTGTCATGGGCGGCATCGATGATGGCGGCCTCGGAGGATTGGGCGACGTCATCGACGACCTCCTCGGTCACTGACCCGGCCCGATCGACCAGCTTCCCCAACCCGCACGCCCGCCTGCCCGTAACCGCCTGATCGCGGGTCGCGGGCGGCGGGCGTTTTTGCAGGTCAGGTGGGTGGCACTGATCTGCCACGGGAGTGCCACTCCACTGCCACAGCCACCGTCCAGCATGAAGTCATCGGCAAAACGGCGACGTGCGGGGCAGGAGGGCAAGTGAACAGTGATGGCTGGTACTTCGTCGCACTTCCGGACTGTGCGGGAGGCGAGCGTGTGGCCCGGCGGGTTGGTTCGGACGCTCAGCTGATCTGCCGTCATGCGTCGGGCCGGCCGCTGCTGCTGGCTCGCGGGCCGGAGCGGCAACGGGTGGTGGTGGAGGGCGGGGCCGTACGGGTCGCCGTCGTCGGGGGATCCTCCGCTACGGAAGAGCAACTGCGGGGGCGGCTGAGGCGGGCGGGGGGTGTCCGGCTGCTGGAGGAGCTCGGACATTCCCTGGCCGGCAGCTTCCATCTGGTGGCCGCCGATGGCGAGCGGCTGCGGGTGCAGGGGGCCGCGAGCGGTCTGCGGCGAGTGTTCCACGCGATGATCGACGGAGTGCGCGTGGTGTCCGACCGGGCGGATGTCCTGGCCGGGCTCGGCGGGTTCGCCCTCGATGACACCGCGTTGGCGATCAGGCTCTTGCGGGTGCTGCCGCATCCGCTGGCCGAGGAGCCGATGTGGCGGGAGGTCGAGGCCGTACCGCCCGGGTCGGCGCTGCTCGTCGAGGACGCCGGGCGGCGGGTACGTACGGTCGTCTGGTGGCGAAGGCCCGCGCCCGAGCTGTCCAGGCGGGAGGGTGCCGAGCGGTTGCGGGAGGCGCTCGAAGCCGCTGTGGACGTCAGGACCAAGGCCGGCGGGACGGTGCACTGCGATCTGTCCGGCGGTCTGGACTCGACGCCGCTGTGCCGTCTCGCGGCGAGGGGACCGGCCGAGATCGTCGCCACGACGATGTACAACGACGACCCGGGCGGCCTGGAGGATCTGATCTGGGCGCGTCGCGCCCTGCCGAGCATGCCGAATGTTCGGCACGACGTGGGCCGTCTCGACGACATGCCGCAGTTCTTCGAGGGCATGGGTGATGTCGTGGAGCGGCTGGACGAGCCGTCGCAGGCGTATCTGACCGCGCCCCGCATCCGGTACAGCATCGAGGCGGCGATGGCGCGGGGTGCCACGACCTACGTCAACGGTCTGGGCGGAGACCATCTGCTGCACGGTCTGCCGGTATGGGAGCACGCGCTGTTCCGCCGCCGTCCGTTGGTGGCCCTACGGCGCGTCAGAACCACCAGGATGCTCGATGACCGTCCGCTGATCCCCGTACTGCGCGAGCTGCTGGACTCCGAGAGCTATGGCGCATGGCTACGGCGGACCGTACGGGAGGCCCGGCGCGTCCGCGAGGTGAAATCGGATCTGCGGATGGAGTGGGACCAGCCCGTCGCGCTGCCGCGCTGGCTGAGCCGGAACGCCGCCGCGGCGCTGTCCGCCAGGCTGGGGGAGCTGGCCGCGTCGGCCGAACCGCTCGGGGCCGACCGGGCGCTCCACGCCGAGCTGGCCATGGTGCGGGACGGCAGCAGGATCGTCCGTGGCACGCAGCAGTACGCGGCCACGTTCGAAATGCCCTTCGAGGCCCCGTTCTTCGACGACCGCGTGGTGGAGGCGTGTTTCGCCGTACGCCACGAGGAACGCGACTCTCCCATGGAATTCAAGCCGCTGATCAAGGCGGCGATGCGCGGACTGCTCCCCGATGAATTCCTGCGGCGCGGCTCGAAGATGGGCGGAAGCGTCCAAGCGGCGCGCGGACTGCGGGGCCACTGGCCCACCCTTCTCGAACTCTGCGAACAGTCGCCGTTGACCACACGCGGCGTCATCGACTTCGACGCACTCGCCACCGGCGAGTCGCCACAGCACATGGGGACGCGGGACGCGTTCCTCGACGCCACCGTCAATTGCGCGGTGTTCGCCAGGAATCAGCCGGCGGGGGATCGCCGCCATGACAGGGAGGAGTCGGTTCATGGGCCTGCGGCTGCATGACCATGTCTCCACGACCGAGACCGAATACGGACTGGTCGTACTCGACGAACGCACCGGCCGTTACTGGCAGCTCAGCTCCTCCGCGGGGCTCGTGCTCTCCACCCTCGCGCAGGGGGCCTCGGTCGACGAGGCGGTCACCGCGCTCACCGACCGATACGACGTGGGCGACGCGCGAGCGCGGAAGGACATCGACGCTCTGATGGTCTCGCTGCGGTCCGCCGGGCTGGTGAAGCGATGAGCATCCCCGTACTGCCGGCTGACGCGGTGACGGTGTCCCTTCGGCAACGGCTGGTCACCCGCGCGGCGGTCGGTGCGGCCAGGCTTCTCGCCCGTCGACAGCCCCGGCACATCAGGGCCGTACTCATACGGGTACGACGGGGAGCGCGGCCGGCGACGGTGGCTGAGGCCGGACTCGCGCGCGACACCGTCCTCACGGTCAGCCCGCGCTGCTGCGGTGCCCGCGCCTGTCTCGTGCGGTCGATCGCCACGGTCCTGCTGTGCCGTACCCGCTCGGTCTGGCCGACCTGGTGCGTGGGCGTACTCAAAGCGCCTCCCTTCGCCGCGCACGCCTGGGTGGAGGCGGAGGGCCGCATGGTCGACGAGGCCACGGAAGCCGGTTACTACACCCGGCTCATCACCATCGAGGCTTCTGGCGAACTTCCCTCGCCAGGAAAGGAATACGGACAGCGGAGAGGAGGTGGCAACTATGGAGAAGGAAAGCTACGAGGCTCCCGTCGTGGTGGAGCTCGGTTCGTTCGGTGAGGAGACCGGGATTTTCGGTATCCGCAACGGGGACGAGATCACCTGGTTCTTCGACACCTGGCAGTAATCGCCCCAAGCGTGTCCGGAAAACAGGAAGGGAGGTGACCACCATGGAGAAGGAAATGTACGAGGTTCCCGCGCTCATCGAGCTCGGGGAATTCACCGAGGAGACGGGCTTCTTCCGTAACGGAGCGAACGAGGCCTACTTCTTCTTCCAGAACCAGAACGACTGATCATCAGTCGTCGGGGCCAATGGATCACCGGGTGCGGCGAGCGTTCGCAAGAGTGCCTCGCCGCGCCCGGTGGCGACAGAGAGACGGGACGGGGGGACAGATGCGCGAGAGTGACCGACTGCTGGCCGGAACGGTGGGGCGGGACAAGGGACTGTTCGCCGTGGTGGCGGCGCTGCACCTGTTCCAGAGCGCCGCCGGTCTGCTGCTGCCGCTCGCCCTGTCCGGCGCGATCGATGTGGTTCTCGGACAGACCGGCAACAGAGTCCCGTTCATGCTCGTGTGCTCCCTGCTGGGGACGATGACGGTCGCCGAGATCGCCGGGCAGATCGCCGAGGCCAGGATGAGGGCCACGGCCACCGCACGGCTGCGGCATGACACGTTCTCCCGGATCTTCCGCCTCGGACTGTCCTCCCGGAGCCGGTTCACGCCCGGGGACCTGCTGAGCCGCTCGCTGGAGAGCACCGCCGAAGCCGGTGGCGCGGGGCTGAATCTCCTCAACGCGGCCTTCGCCGCGCTGACCGCCTTCGGCGGGCTGGTCGCGCTCTTCCTCATCGACTGGCGGCTCGTTCTCGTCTTCGTTCTCGGTGTCCCCGCCGTCTGGCTGCTCGCCCGGATGCTCATCCGCAGGACCACCACGCTCACCGGCCAGTACCAGCAAGCACACGGGGAGTTGTCCGACCGCTTCGTCGACGCCGTCGGCGGAGCCCGCACCATCCGCGCCTCCGCCACCTTCGACCGGGAGGTGGAGCGCGTGCTCCGCCCGCTGCCCCGGCTGCGAGCCGCCGGAACAGGCTTCTGGGAGGCACAGCGCCGAGCGGGCTGGTATCTGTCACTGCTCGCGCCCGGCCTGCAGATCGGCGTGCTGGCGATGGCCGGGTACGGGGTGGTGGCCGGGCGGCTGACTCCCGGCCAGATGCTCGCGGCACAGCTCTACTTGACGTATGCGATGAGGCTGCTGTCGCAGGTCGGCATCTTCGCCGAACTGGGCAGGGCGCGGGGTTCGACCGAGCGGCTTCAGGAGGTGTTCGCCGCGCCGGTGCCCCACCAGGGGGACCGGCCCCTGCCGCCGGGAGAGGGGGCCCTCACGCTGCACGACATCACCGTACGGGCCGACGACAGGCTCGTACTCGACCGGCTGACGCTCGACGTCCCCGCCGGCTCCACCCTGGCGGTGGTCGGTGCCTCGGGGTCGGGCAAGACGACGCTGGCGCTCGTCGCCGGGGCGGCGCTGCCACCGGACGGCGGAGAGGTACGACTGGACGGCGCCGACCTCGCCGAGACCGACCGCGGCGAGGTGCGCGCCGCCATCGCGTACGCCTTCGAGCGCCCCCACCCACTGGGCGAGACCGTGGCCGATCTGATCGGGTACGGCGACCGGCCGGTGACCGCGACCGCCGTACGGGAAGCGGCGCGTGCGGCCCACGCGGACGGCTTCATCAGCCGACTTCCCCGCGCCTATCGAACCCCCGTCGCCGAACTCCGGCTGTCGGGAGGCGAATCGCAGCGGCTCGGGCTGGCGCGCGCGGTCTGCCGGCGGGCCAGGGTCGTGATCTTCGACGACGCGATGTCCAGCGTGGACACAGCGACCGAGAACGAGATCGGCAGGGCTATGGACGAGTCCCTGCGCGGCACCACCCGGATCGTGGTGGCCCACCGGATCACCACCGCAGCCGGCGCCGACCTGGTCGCCTGGCTGGAGCGGGGCCGCGTCCGCGCTGTCGGCCCGCACCGGACGCTGCTGGCAGACCCCGCCTACCGGGCTGTCTTCGGCACCGGCCGGGACCGGGCGGCTCCGGACAGAGCCGGACCGGACAGGGCGGGGCCGGACGCGGCTGGCCTGGACCGTGCGGGCGGCCCAGCACGCGGCCCGGCACGCGGCCCGGCGCGGGGCAACGGCCGAGAACGTTCGGGGGCGGTGTGATGGCGTCGGAGACCATGAGGCTCGTACGACCCGTTCTGCGCGCCCATCGCCGCGATCTCGGCGCCCTCGCCGCCTGGTCGCTTGTCGAGACGCTGCCGGTGCTGCTTTCCGGGACCCTGGTGGCGGCGGCCCTCGACCACGGCTTTCTGGACGGCCGCGCCGTGTATGGGCTGCTGCTCCTGCTCGCGTACGGCGTCACCATGGTGATAGGGACGCTCGGGACCAGACAGGCCATGCCACATACAGCGGCCGTCGTGGAGTCGCTGCGCGACGCGCTCATCAGCCAGGTGGTCCGTGCCGGACTGCACCGCGCGGTCTATCCGGAGAGCGGCGCGGGATACTCCGGCGGATCGACCGCGGATGTCTCCACCGTCGCCCGCCTCACCCGGCAGGTGGAGACGGTCCGTCAGATCTCCGGCGGGCTGCTGCTCTCCCTGCGCGGGGTCGCGTTGGCCATGGTGGCGGCCATGATCGGCCTGTTCGCGCTGGATCCGCTCCTCGCGCTGATCACGGGCGGGGCGGTGCTCACGGCGGTCGCGTTGACGGCTCTGCTCTCCCGGGTGCTCCGGCGACGCCATGTCGCCCTGCTCCGGGCGCAGGAGGAGCTGGCGCGGCGGGCCGGTCCTCAACTGACCGGGATCCGGGACGTCGTGACGTGCGGTGCCTGGGAGACGGCGCGGCGGACGGTGGGCGCGGGGGTGGACGCCGAAGCCGCGGCGGCCGTGGCCAGTGCCCGCGCGGGTGCCGGGCGTATCGCCGTGGTCGCGGTGGGCACCCGGCTGCCGTTCGCGATCATCCTCCTCTCCTCGCCCTGGCTCGTCTCCTCGGCCGTACTGACGCCCGGCGCGCTGGTCGGCGCCATGGTCTATTTGCTCCAGGGAATCGAGCCGGCGCTGCGTGCCATGGTGCAGACGGTGTCGAACATGGGACTCCAGCTCTCCGTCACACTGCACAGGCTCACCGACTTCATCAACGTCCCGCCCCGCCGGCCCTCCGGGACCGCCTCGCTCACAGGGGCGGGTGCCGGGGCCGGCATCGGAACAGGCAGCGACATCGCGCTGCGGGATGTCCTCTTCGCCTATGGGCCGCACGCCGAACCGCTCTTCTCCCGTGTCAGCCTCGATATCCCCTACGGCTCGCATCTGGCGATCGTCGGGCCGAGCGGTATCGGCAAGTCCACCCTGGCCTGTCTGGCCGGTGGTTTGGAACAGGCGCAGCGCGGGGTGGTGACGGTCGGCGGCATACCGGTCGCGGAGCTGGCCGAGGACGAACTGCGCCGACGGGTCGCCGTCGTACCGCAGGAGTCGTACGTCTTCGCCGGCACGCTCCGTGAGAACCTCGCCCTCCTGCGCCCCGACGTGCCGGAGAGCGAGCTGGACGCGGCGGCCGTGGCGCTGGGCCTGGGGGAGACCGTGCGCGGGTTGGGCGGTTACGACGCGGTGATCAGCTCACCCGGGCTGCTCTCCCAGGGGGAGCGCCAACTGATCACGCTGGCCCGGGTGTACGTCAGCGACGCGCACGTCGTGATCCTGGACGAGGCGACCTGCCATCTGGACCGGACGGGAGAGGAACGGGTCGAGGACGCGTTCATAGCGCGGCCCGGCACGCTGATCGTGGTGGCCCACCGCATCACCTCGGCCCTGCGCGCCGAGCGCATCGCCGTCGTCGGGCAGGACTCACTGACCGTGGGGAGCCACGACGAACTCCTGCGGAGGTCGGCCGAGTACGCGGAGCTGATCGGCTACTGGTCCTCCGCCGGAGAGAGCGTGGAGCCCGCCGGAGAGAGCGCTGAGCCCGTCGGAGAGAGCGCGGAGCCCGCCACCTCACGCCCGCGCCCGCTCGTCTGAAGCGAGCGCCCGCACCTGGAGCTTCGGCGGGAGCAGCGCCCATGCGTGCGGTGGCCCCGTTGGTGAGGCTTCCCGCGTGTGCGGCGGGACCCGTGCGAGGCGGGACCCGTGTGAGGCGTCGCTCGGGTGACGGGACTCGATATGCCATCCGGGGTGGCTATCCCATGGGGCCGTATCCATGCGGGTATGGCCACTATGCGTCATGTGGGTCGAATGACCGTCACACACTTCGGATCGCAAACGGTAAATTTCGTTATGTCCTGGATGGCGGTGCCGCTGACCCCGGCCCGCTGTCAGGCAGACGACGTGCGGACGGCGGCACACGCCGGGCGCACACACAAGGGGGAATACCGAGTGCACAGGATCGATGTGCGCCTGCTCGGCGCATTTGAAGTGACCCACCGAGAGAATCACGGGGCCGCACGACTCACCGTGTCGGCCGGGCGGCAGCAGACGCTGCTGGCCGCGCTGGCACTGCACCACGGGCAGATCGTGCCGGTGGACGACATCGCCGAATGCCTCTGGGGGATCGACCCCCCGGCATCGGCGCGGACAACCATCCGCAGCTACATCAAACGCCTGCGCCGTGTGCTGGACGAGGCACGCGGCACCGAGGAGTCCGTCATCGAGGCGCAGCGGGGCGGATACCGGCTGAGCCGTGAGCTGGTCTCCGTGGACGCCACCGAGTTCCGCGAACGGACCGAACGCGCCGCGGCGGTGGCCGTCACGGCGGGGCCGGACGCCGAGGCAGCGGCGCTCGACAGCGCCCTCGCCCTCTGGCGCGGCCCGGCCCTCTCCGGGATCCACGGCCCTTCGCTGCACCGCGACGTTCTCCCCTCCCTGGAGGAGGCGAGGCTCCGGGCCGTACACCGCAGGATCGCCATCGGGCTGGAGCTGGAGGATCCCGGCGACCATATTCCGCTGCTGCGGCGGACGCTGGCCCTGGACCCGCTTCAGGAACGGTTCTGGGCCCAGCTGATGCTCGCGCTCTACCGGACCGGGCGTTCGGCCGAGGCGCTGCGCGAGTACGAGCGGTGCCGGCGTCTGCTGGGTGATCGGCTCGGTGTCGACCCCGGCCCCGAACTGCGCGAACTGCACCAGCAGATGCTGGTCGCGAGCCCGGGTCTCACCGCGTCGACGGGCCGGGCCCGTGCCAGGACCCGTGTCCCGGTCGGAATGCGGGTGGCCGGACCGAGCCGGTATGTGCCACGCCAGCTTCCGGCGGGCGACGTTCCGTTCACCGGCCGGACGGATGAGCTCGCCGTGATCGACGGGCAGTTACCCGATATGCGGCGCGACGTACCGGGCTGCGCGGGCAACGTACTGCTGCTCGACGGCCCCGCCGGGGTCGGGAAGACGGCGCTCGCGATCCACTGGGCCAACGGACGGCAGGAGCGCTATCCCGGCGGCCAGATCTATCTGGATCTCGAAGGGTTCAGCATCCGCGATCCGCTGAGCCCGGCGGATGCCCTGCGCGCCCTGCTGATCGGCCTCGGGATGGCCGATGACGAGGTGCCCGGCAGCGTCGGTGAGCGCAGTGCGCTGTTGCGCAGCGAACTGGCCGGCCGCCGCACGCTGCTGCTCCTGGACAATGTGATGTGCCCCGAGCAGATCAGACCACTGCTGCCCGGACCGGCGGGCACCGCGCTGGTCACCAGCCGCAACCAGTTGCGGGGTCTGGTCGTCAGGAACGGCGCCCGGCGTCTGACGCTCGCCCCGTTCGACCACGAGCGGTCCGCCGATCTGCTGAACCGGCTGCTGGGCGGCCGGCGCCGAGCCGAACGGGCCGAACGGGCCGAACACGCCGCCCTGGACGAACTCGCCGCGCTCTGCGGCGGTCTGCCGCTTGCCCTGCGCATCCTCGCCGAGCGTGCCGCGCGCCAGCCGGAGGTGAGCCTGCGGCGGTTGGTGACCGAGATCCGCGGTGAGGAGCCGCTCAACGCGTTCCGGCTGAGCGAGGACGGCACCGACCTGGACACCGTGCTCTCCTGGTCGCTCAAGGGGCTGACCGAAGCGGCTGCCCGGCTGTACGGAATGCTCGCGGCGGGCGCGAGCGCGTGGAGCCTCGCGGGCACGGCCCGGGGCGCGGAGGAGGAGAAGGGGACCGGTCCCGCGGAGGCGGCGGCGCTGCTGGGCGTCTCCCGGGAGGAGGCGGTACGCCTGCTCGATGAACTCGTACAGGTGCATCTGGTGGAGAGGCGCGGATCCGATCGGTTCCGGCTGCCGGCGGCCTGTCTGATCCGCGTCCCGGGGGCGCTCGCCGGGGCATTGTCCGTACCGGCCCTGCCTGTCACC
This sequence comes from Streptomyces sp. NPDC102274, assembly GCF_044766385.1. Classification (NCBI taxonomy): domain Bacteria; kingdom Bacillati; phylum Actinomycetota; class Actinomycetes; order Kitasatosporales; family Streptomycetaceae; genus Streptomyces; species Streptomyces sp. NPDC102274. The sequence continues at coordinate 377,031 of NZ_JBIWLW010000003.1, forward strand.
GTTCCGGGTTCTGTCTCCGTATCGGGTTCTGTCTCCGTACCCGGTCCCGTCGCTGTTCCCGTCCCTGTATCCGTGCCCTGACGGCGGTCTCCGCGACGTGCGGATTGTTTCGCGCGCACCCCTGCCCACCCCCCACGAGGCAGGTGTGCGCGCGGCCAACGGGACAGCTCCCACACGGCCCGGAAGCGTCGGCACAGTGACCAAAGAAACGCTATCGCTGGACCCCCTCGACATGTGACGGTCAATCGACCGACAAACCGATGAGGACAGCGACAGGTGGGGCACCGAGTGGCACATGAGCCGGACGACTCTCAGGCCCCGCCCGATCCCGCCGAGAGAACCGGTCCCGCGGGGCTCGCGGGGCCCGCCGAGCGGGAGTTCGTGCGGTTCGCGTACCGCTACGCGCATCAGATCCGGATGGTGGTGGTCTGCTCCTGCGCGGTTCTGGCCGTACCGGCGATGCCTGTCGACCGTATGGCCGTCGCCTCGGCCATCTCCTGCGTCGTGCTCGGCTGGAGTGTTCTGCACTACCGGCTGGGGATGGCGGGGGCCCGCCCCGGGCCGTTGCTCGCCGCCGACGTGGCGGTCCTGACCGGCCTCTGCCTCACCCAGGAACTGACGATTCCGGACAGCCAGTCCATGTACGGCAGCACCTGGCTGCTGGTAGTGGTCAGCATCGTGGCGGTCGGGTACCAGATGATGTACCCGGCGGGGCTCGCGCTGGCGACCGCGCTGCTGCTGTCCGTCGTGGATCTGGCCGGTGCCATGCTCGACCGCCCCGACGGCTGGGACTACGCGGTGCCCAATGTCAGCTGGCTGCTGGTACAGAGCCTGCTCGCCCAGGGGCTCTACCGGCTGGTGCTGCGCGCGAGCAGAGCGGCCGACGCCGTCGGTACGAAGGCGGCAGCCGCCCGGCGCGGGCACGAAGTGGCGCAGGCGCAGCGTGCGGCGGAGCGCGAACATCTGGCGACCCTGCACGACACCGCGTGCGCCACGATGCTGATGGTCTCGGCCCACGGTCAGTCCATCCAGCCGGACATACTGCGTACCCAGGCGGCCAAGGACCTGCGGCGCCTGGCGTCGGAGCGGGCGACGTCCGGTGAGACGGATGTGGCACAGGAACTGTTCGCGGAGACCGGCGACCACCGGCTCCTCGTACGCGCCGAGTTCGACGGCTCGCTCGGTCTGATGTGGCGGCCGGCCGTCGAGGCGTTGCGCGGCAGCCTCGGCGAGGCGCTGCGTAACGTCTCGCGCCACGCGGGCGTCAACTCCGCGACTGTGACCGCGAGCCGGGAGGGTGACACCGTCACGGTCGTCATCAGCGACGACGGCGCCGGATTCGAGGTGACGCGGGTGCCTCCGCACTGCCAGGGGCTCGCCCGCTCGGTCGTCGAGCGCATGGCCGCCGTCGGGGGCAGGGCTACGATCGACTCCCGGCCGGGCCACGGCACCGCCGTACGCCTGGAGTGGCCCCATGTCTGACGACCGTCAGCCTCCCCGTCCGCCCGAGCTTGGTCCAGCGGCGCCCGATACGCGACCGCCGGGAACGGATTCACGACCACTCGACTCGCGACCACTCGACTCGCGGCCGCCCGAATCACGGCCGCCCGACTCACAACTGCTCGACTCGCGACCGCCCGGCTCGCGACCGTCCCATCCCCTCGACGGCGAAGGACCGCTGTCCGATCCGCTGACGGACCGTATCGCCGCCGGCATGCTCGGCGCGCTGCGGCTGGCGGGGCTCGTCATTCTCTCCGCGGTCCACTTCGGGCTGGCGTTCCCCGCCCTGCTCTCCAACCTCGACGGTTACCGGCACGCCTGGGTGCAGCTCACCGCGTTCGGCCTGCTGACGCTCATCATCGTGGTCGACGCGCTCCTCGGGGCGGCCGGCCGGCGCAGACCGCGCCGCTGGGTCGCGGCCGGGCTGTTGTGCTCGCTCGTGGCGGCCGTCGTCGCCACCAGCCAGCTGCCGGGCGAGCACTACCTCGCCACCCCGCACTGGACGTTCCTGGAGATCGGCTGGTTCGGCGTCCTGCTGCTGTTCGACGCCGGTCTGAACGCGACACTGCTCTTCCTCGCGCTCCATGTGGTCCTGACGCTCGGGCAGTTGCTGCTCGTCGGGATCCCGTCCCGGCAGACCGCGGCCGGTATGGCCGTCAGCGCCCTCGCCATCTGCGCGTTCCAGATCGCCGCCGCCGTGATGGCCAGGCTGCTGCGGGAGTGCGCGACCGCGGCCGGTGCCACGGCACGGGAGCAGGAGCGGGTACGCACCGAAGCAGCGGTCTCCGCCCAGGTGCATGTCGACCAGCGGTCGCGCTACCGCGACCTCGGCCGCTCCGTACTGCCCCTGCTGACCGGGCTGGCCGACGGAACGCTCGACCCCGGGAGCGAGCGGGTACGCCGCCGATGCGCCTTCGAGGCCGCCCGGATGCGACGTCTCTTCGCGGAACGGGACCACGCGTCGGACCCGCTGCTCCATGAACTACGGGCCGGTATCGGGGTGGCCGAACGCCACGGGGTCGATGTGCAGCTCGCTGTACGGGGCGCGTCCGCGCCGGTGCCCCGGCATCTGCGCCGCGCGCTGACCGAGCCCGTACTCGCCGCGCTCGCGACCGCCGAGCGCAGCGCGCGGGCGACCGTCGTGCGCGGCGGCGGGCAGGTACGTGTCAGTGTGGTGACGGACGCACCCCAGACGGACATCCCGGAACCGACCGAGCGCGGTATCCGCGTACGTACGGTGCACAGCGAGGGCCGGCTTCTCGTCGAGGCGTCGTACACGCTGCTCGCGGCCCCGCCGTCCGCGCCGTCTTCCTCCGGCGGCGTCCGCACGATCAACGTTCGGAGCACCCAGAACACTCAGAGCTCGTCCAGCGAGGTCAATCCGTCCTGAATGGCCCTCGCGACCAGATTCGCCTTGGTCGTCGCGGGCCGCCCCGCGTTCGCGTACTTGATCCGTACCCGCTCCAGATAAGTGTTCACCGTACGTACGGAGAGGCCGAGGCTCTCCCCGACCATGGCCTTCGACTCCGACTGGAACCACTCCAGCAGCACCTCCACCTCACGCGGTGTCAGCGCGGGGCGGCCCTTTCTGGCATCGCTGCCGAAAGCACCGGCGAGAGCGGGCGGCGTGTAGGGCCGGCAGTCGGCGGCGGCCAGAGTGGCCGCCATGAGATGCCGCTCGCCCTCGGCCTTCGTCAGATAGGTGAACGCGCCCAGGTCCAGACAGGTCAGCGCCGTCTCCTGGCTTTCCTGCATGGTGTAGACGATCACCTGGCGCTCCTGCGCGACCAGTTGCTTCAGCTCGGGGTACGCGGGCACCCCGTGGGAGAGCTGGAGGTCGAGCACCACCACATCGGCCGCCCGGCCGGGCCCGCTCACGGCGATGGAGAGATCGGGGCCCTTGGCCGTGACGGTGATCGGCCGTTCCGACGCGGCGTACCAGGATTCGATCCCCGCGAGCACCACGGGATGGTCGTCGATCAGCACCACACTCACGGACTCGTTTTCCGGCATGCCTCATCCTCCCCCGAACCGGCGACGCCCCGCCATATACGCGGAGCGTGGCCGGTCGATCGTCGCGGCCGTGCCGCTCATCGGTTTCGCGGCGACGCCGAACCGGCCCCCGGGCCTCGGCGTGGCGGCCGGTTCGTGCACTACCGTCTGACCTCTCGGTGGTCGAACCGCATCGGCCACGACGTCGTCGGAGCGCTCCAGCACTGAACTGAGTACCGCCCCAGCACCGATGAGGAGGAGTCCGGATGGAAGCCACGGATCGTACGGACCGCCGGCCGATGGATCTCACGGCGTACGAGGAACGGGCCAGGCGCGGCCCCTGCTTCGTCTGCGCGTTCCTCGCGGGGGACCCCGCGTTCCGGCACGAGACGGTGTACGAGGACGAGGATCACGTGGCCTTCCTCGACCGCTACCCCACCCTGCCGGGGAAGCTCCTGGTCGCGCCGAAGGCCCATGTCGAGCAGGTCGTCCGCGACATGGACGAGACCGCGTACACCCGGTTGATGCTGTTCGTACGGACGGTCGCGCTCGCGATGGAGGACGTACTGGCGTCCGAGCGCACGTACCTGCTCTCGCTGGGCAGTCAGCAGGGCAACACGCATCTGCACTGGCACATCGCCGGGCTGCCGCCGGGGGTGCCGTACGAGCGGCAGCAGTACTACGCGCTCATGGGCGAGAACGGCGTACTGACCGCGTCCCCCGACGAGACCGCGGCCCTGGCCGAGAGGTTGCGCCGGGCGGTGTGGGAAAGGCTGGGGCACGGACCTCGATGAACTCCGGCGCCGCGCCCGGTCGGTCAGCGGGCACGGACGGTCCGTCAACCCACGCGGCGCCGCCGTGAACAGCGCCGGCAGCCCCTCCCGCCTCGACTACACCGCGTCGTTCGGACGGGACATCCGAAGCGCCAGCTCCCGCAGCAGTTCCTCCGAGGTGATGTCCGTACGGCCGCTGTCATGGACCTCGGCCAGCTGCGCGAAGACATACGTGAACGCGCCGATCAGCTGCATCATCGGCGGCAGCGCGGCGGCGGTCACCGCGTGCGCCGCTTCGAGCGGGGTGGACTCCGGCGAGACCGTGAAGGAGGGGAAGACCTCGGCGAGCAGCGATCCGATCTGCCCCTCGCCCGAGCCCCGCCGGCCGCCTTCCGCGCCGCCCGCCGCGCCGATGTCCCCGCCCGCGTCCCCGCCCGCGTCCCCGAGCGAGTCCCCGCCCGCGTCCCGGTTGGCGGTCCGGATCCACTCCGCGGACTGCGTGAGAATTCCGATGGCCCTGAGAACGACTTCGCTCTGCTCCATACTCAGAGCCTATGGGGGCGCGCCACGGTCCGTGGGCGCTCCGTGGCTCTTCATCGCGCGGTCAGGACGAGGTCCAGGCACGGGTGCCCGCTCGGGCATGTGCCCGCGTCGCCCACGCGAGGTGGAAGTGGGCAAAACCCGGACGCGGCACCGGGTTCGGACCTACCCTCAAGTGGTGTCGGGCGAGTCCGGCCGGGTGCTCGTTGTCGACGACAACAGGGTCATCAGGCAGCTGATCAGGGTCAATCTCGAACTTGAGGGGTTCGAGGTCGTGACCGCGGCCGATGGTGCCGAGTGCCTGGAAGTGGTCCACGACGTCATGCCCGATGCCATCACCCTCGACGTGGTGATGCCCCGCCTCGACGGTGTCCGTACGGCCCAGCGGCTGCGCGCCGACCCCCGTACCAGCGATCTGCCGGTCGCGATCATCAGCGCCTGTACGCAGTACGAGGTGGAGTCCGGCATAGCCGCCGGAGTGGACGCTTTCCTCGCCAAGCCCTTCGAGCCGGCCGAGCTGGTCCGGCTCGTCCGGCGGCTGACGCACCGGGCGGGCCCGCCGCCCCTGGACGGCAGACACGGTGCCGGGCGGGCCGGAAGCGCCCGCGGCTGACCGCATCGCGAAACCGGTTCGCGAAGAGGCCCCCCTCCTCCCATACGCTTGTCCCGTGACCCCCGCCGAGCTCTCCCGAACCGTACGGCGCGCCGTGTGCCGCGCGGTCGAGGACGACGCCCTCCCCGGGCCCGTGCCCGAACGGGTCACGATCGAACGGCCCCGCCCCGGCGGCCAGGGGGACTACGCCAGCAATATCGCCCTGAAGCTCGCGGGCCCGGCCGGGCGCCCGCCCCGCGAGGTCGCCGAGATCCTGCGCGCGAGCATCCTGCGCTCCGCTGCCGCCTCCGGGGCCGCCTCTGCGGTCGCCTCCACGACCGCCCCCGCACCACGCCCTGGCCCCGGGACGGCTCCCGGCATCGACCGTATCGAGATCACCGGCCCCGGCTTCCTGAACTTCACCCTGGCCCGCGACAGCCGCGCCGAACTGGTCCGTACGGTCCTGCGCGCCGGACCGCGCTTCGGCCACGGCGACGCGCTCGCCGGTACGACCGTGTTCCTCGCCCCCTCCGACGAGCCCCGGGCCGCTCTCTGGACCGACACGGTCGTGGAGCTGCTCCGTAGCCAGGGCGCGCGGGCCGAGGTCGTGCCCGGGGCCGACGAGAGGCCGCGCCCGCTTCCCGCCCCCGCCGGCGACGACCTCTTCGCGCGGATGGGCGCCGACGCGGCCCGCTGGGGGCTGCTGCGGCCCGCCGCCCACGACCGCCCGTACACCGGCGCCGAGCTGCTGGTACAGCGCGAGAGCAACCCTCTCTTCCGGGTGCGGTACGCGTACGCCCGTACGCGCGCCCTCGCACGCAACGCGGCGCACCTCGGCATCACCCCCGACCCCGCCGTCGCTCCGGCCCCCGCCCCGGTCCACGATGGCCTTCCCGAGATCACCGGCCACGACAGCGCCACCGCGCTCCTCCTCATCGCCCTCGGCGACCACCCCGCCGTCCTCGAAGCCGCCGCCCGGCTGCGCGCGCCCGACCGGCTCGCCCGCCATCTCGAACACACCGCGGACGCGTTCCTGCGCTTCCAGGAGACCTGCTTCCCGCTGCCGCTCGGTGACGAGAAACCCTCGGCCGCCCACCGCTCCCGGCTCGCGCTCGCCGACGCCGCCGGAGCCGTGCTGGCCGGCGGCCTGTCCCTGCTCGGCATCGATGCCCCCGCATACCTCTGAAGAGAACCAAGAGAGCCAAGAACATGAGCCGTTCCGCACACCCCGCAGGTCCCCGTCACGCGGATGTCCTCCCCGAGGGCCACTACACAGCGCCCGCCGCCGACCTCAACGTCCTTGACGAGAAGGTCTGGTCGCGCACTGTCCGCAGGAACGAGGACGGGGTGGCGACCGTCGCGGGGATCGAAGTGACCCGGCTGGCCGAGGAGTTCGGTACCCCCGCGTACTTCCTCGACGAGGTGGACTTCCGTGCCCGCTGCCGCGCCTGGGCCGACGCCTTCGGCAAGGACGCCGACGTGTTCTACGCGGGCAAGGCGTTCCTCTCCCGGGCCGTCGTCCGCTGGCTCGACGAAGAGGGCCTCAACCTCGATGTCTGCTCCGGCGGTGAACTCGCCACCGCGCTGGCGGCCGGCATGCCCGCCGAGCGGATCGCCTTCCACGGCAACAACAAGTCCGTCCAGGAGATCGAGCGTGCCGTCTCCGCCGGCGTCGGCCGTATCGTCCTCGACTCCTTCCAGGAGATCGTGCAGGTCGCGCATGTCGCGCAGCGCCTCGGCAGGCGTCAGCCCGTCCAGATCCGGGTCACCGTCGGCGTCGAGGCGCATACGCACGAATTCATCGCCACCGCACACGAGGACCAGAAGTTCGGGATCGCCCTCGCCGGAGGGCAGGCCGCGGAGGCCGTCAGGCGGGCCCTCAAGCTCGATGGGCTCGAACTGATCGGCATCCACTCCCACATCGGCTCGCAGATCTTCGACATGGCCGGTTTCGAGGTCTCCGCCCGCCGCGTCGTCCAGCTGCTGGCGGAGGTACGCGACGAGCACGGTGTGGAACTGCCCGAGATCGACCTCGGCGGTGGCCTCGGTATCGCGTACACCTCCGAGGACGACCCGCGCGAGCCCTACGACATCGCGAAGGCCCTCAGCGACATCGTCACCCGCGAGTGTGAGTCCGCCGGGCTGCGCACGCCCCGGATCTCCGTCGAGCCGGGGCGCGCGATCGTGGGTCCCACGGCCTTCACCCTGTACGAGGTCGGCACGATCAAGCCGCTCGAAGGGCTTCGTACGTATGTCAGTGTGGACGGTGGCATGTCCGACAATATTCGTACGGCCCTGTACGACGCCGAGTACAGCGTGGCGCTCGTCTCGCGCCGCTCCGACGCCGAGGCGATGCTGACACGCGTCGTCGGCAAGCACTGTGAGAGCGGCGACATCGTCGTACGGGACGCGTTCCTGCCCGCCGATCTGGCGCCGGGTGATCTGATCGCCGTCCCCGCCACCGGCGCGTACTGCCGCTCGATGGCGAGCAATTACAACCACGCGCTCCGGCCGCCCGTCGTCGCGGTCAGGGACGGTGAGGCACGGGTGATCGTCCGGCGTGAGACGGAGGAAGATCTTCTGCGTCTCGATGTCGGTCACTGAAATACATGTCTCGCAATCTGGACGAGGGGCAGAAACTCCCGTCCAGTGAGTGAGACTGGTTCGGATTCCTGCTTTAAACAGCTGTGATGGATGAAAGGCGTAGGTCGGATGATGCGTTCGCGTCCGCTGAAGGTGGCGCTGCTGGGCTGTGGTGTGGTCGGCTCAGAGGTGGCGCGCATCATGACGACGCACGCCGACGACCTCGAAGCGCGGATCGGGGCCCCGGTCGAGCTGGCCGGGGTGGCCGTCCGGCGCCCCTCCAAGGTGCGTGAGGGCATCGACCCCGCACTGATCACCACCGACGCGACCGCGCTGGTCAAGCGTGGCGACATCGATGTGGTGGTCGAGGTCATCGGCGGGATCGAGCCTGCCCGTACGCTGATCACCACCGCGTTCGAGCACGGCGCCTCCGTCGTCTCCGCCAACAAGGCGCTGCTGGCCGAGGACGGCGAGACGCTCTACGAGGCGGCCGAGCGGAACGGCCGTGATCTGTACTTCGAAGCGGCCGTCGCCGGCGCCATCCCGCTGATCAGGCCGCTGCGCGAGTCCCTCGCCGGGGACAAGGTGAACCGGGTCCTCGGCATCGTCAACGGCACCACCAACTTCATCCTCGACCGGATGGACACCGCAGGCTCCGGCTACTCCGAGGCGCTCGACGAGGCCACCGCCCTCGGCTACGCGGAGGCCGACCCGACGGCGGACGTCGAGGGCTTCGACGCCGCCGCCAAGGCCGCGATCCTCTCCGGGATCGCCTTCCACACCCGGGTACGCCTCGACGACGTGCACCGCGAGGGCATCACGGAGGTCACCTCCGCCGACCTCGCCTCGGCGAAACAGATGGGCTGCACCGTCAAACTCCTCGCCATCTGCGAGCGCGCCGCCGACGGTCTGTCCGTCACCGCGCGGGTCCACCCGGCGATGATCCCGCTCAGCCATCCGCTCGCCTCCGTGCGCGAGGCGTACAACGCGGTCTTCGTCGAGGCAGAGGCGGCTGGACAGCTGATGTTCTACGGCCCCGGCGCGGGCGGCTCCCCGACGGCCTCCGCCGTGCTCGGCGACCTCGTCGCCGTCTGCCGCAACAAGCTCAACGAGGCCACGGGCCCCGGCGAGTCGGCGTACACTCAGCTGCCCGTGAGCCCCATGGGCGAGGTCGTGACGCGCTACCACATCAGCCTCGATGTGGCCGACAAACCGGGTGTACTCGCCCAGGTCGCTACAGTCTTCGCCGAGCATGGTGTATCGATCGATACCGTACGTCAGAAAGGCCGACAGGACGGCGGCGGCGAGGCCGCCCTCGTCGTCGTCACCCACCGCGCGCCGGACGCCGCCCTCTCCGGGACCGTCGAAGCGCTGCGCAAGCTCGACACCGTGCGCGGTGTCGCCAGCATCATGCGTGTAGAAGGGGAGTAAGGGACCCAATGACCAGCATCGGCGCCCGGCAGGGCACCCACCAGTGGCGCGGCATCATCGAGGAGTACCGGGACCGCCTCCCGGTGACGGAAAACACGTCGATTGTCACCCTCCGTGAGGGCGGGACGCCGCTCGTCCCCGCGCAGGTGCTGTCCGAGCGCACGGGATGTGAGGTTCATCTCAAGGTCGAGGGTGCCAACCCCACCGGATCCTTCAAGGACCGTGGCATGACCATGGCCATCACCCGGGCCAAGGAGGAAGGCGCCCGAGCGGTCATCTGTGCCTCCACCGGCAACACCTCGGCCTCGGCCGCCGCCTACGCGGTGCGCGCCGGAATGGTCTGCGCCGTGCTCGTACCCCAGGGGAAGATCGCGCTGGGCAAGATGGGCCAGGCGCTGGTCCACGGCGCGCGCATCCTCCAGGTCGAGGGCAACTTCGACGACTGCCTGACGCTGGCGCGCTCGCTGTCCGACAACTACCCGGTGGCGCTGGTCAATTCGGTCAATCCGGTCCGTATCGAGGGTCAGAAGACCGCCGCCTTCGAAATCGTGGACGCGCTGGGCGACGCCCCTGACATTCATGTGCTGCCCGTCGGAAACGCCGGCAACATCACGGCGTACTGGAAGGGGTACACCCAGTACGCCGCCGACGGCCCGGCCGCGAGCACCCCGCGCATGTGGGGGTACCAGGCGTCCGGCTCCGCGCCGATCGTGCGCGGCGAGATCGTCAAGGATCCGCACACCGTCGCCACCGCGATCCGGATCGGCAACCCGGCGTCCTGGCAGTACGCGCTGGCGGCCCGTGACGAGTCCGGCGGCTTCATCGACGAGGTGACGGACCGGCAGATCCTGGCCGCCTACCGGCTGTTGGCCTCCCAGGAGGGCGTCTTCGTCGAGCCCGCCTCGGCCGCCTCCGTCGCCGGTCTGCTCAAGGCCGCGGAGGAGGGCAAGGTCGACCCGGGCCAGCGCATCGTCTGCACCGTCACCGGAAACGGTCTCAAGGACCCGGACTGGGCGGTCGCGGGGGCGCCCCAGCCGGTCACCGTGCCGGTGGACGCGGTCGTGGCGGCCCAGCGCCTTGGCCTGGCATAACCGCCCGGCATGAGAACGGCGCGGGGGAGCCGGGCCCGGCGTCGGCGCACAGGAGCCGAGCGACACGCATCGTGCGCCTCCTGTGCGCCCTATGTCGCCATGGAACCTTCCTTCGATAGGCTGTACTCAACCCGCCCCGCCGCATATGCCGCGGTGTTGCCCCTGTGGCCCTCGGGTGTTCCGTATGTCCTCGAACGTTTCGCAGCCGCCTCTGTCTCGCAGCCGAATCCCGCAGCCCCGAAGTCACCACCCCTGTAGTCCCGCAGCCACAAGGAGAGTCGTCAGAGCGATGGCCGGTCCCGCGTTCCGCGCCGCCGCCGTACGGGTGCGCACCCCCGCCACCAGCGCCAATCTCGGTCCGGGCTTCGATGCCTTCGGCCTGTCGCTGGGGCTCTACGACGACGTGGTCGTCCGCGTCGCCGACTCCGGCCTGCACGTCGACATCGCGGGCGAGGGCGCCGAGACGCTTCCCCGCGACGAGACCCATCTGCTCGTACGGTCCCTGCGCACGGCCTTCGAACTGCTCGGCGGGCAGCCGCGCGGCCTGGAGGTCGTCTGCGCCAACCGCATCCCGCACGGCCGCGGTCTGGGCTCCTCGTCGGCCGCGATCTGCGCCGGGATCGTGGCCGCCCGCGCGGTGACCATAGGCGGCGACGCCCGGCTCGACGACGCGGCCCTGCTCGAACTGGCCACCGAGATCGAGGGCCACCCCGACAATGTCGCCGCCTGTCTGCTCGGCGGATTCACGGTGGCCTGGATGGACGGCGGAGCGGCGCGCGCCATCAGGATGAAGCCCGCCGATTCCATCGTTCCGGTGGTTTTCGTGCCCGACAGCCCGGTTCTCACCGAGACCGCGCGCGGCCTGCTGCCGCGCACCGTCCCCCATGTGGACGCGGCGGTCAACGCCGGTCGCGCGGCCCTGCTCGTCGAGGCGCTGACCAGGCGCCCCGAGCTGCTGCTGCCGGCCACCGAGGACCGGCTCCACCAGGATTACCGGACCCCGGCGATGCCGCAGAGCGTCGCGCTGGTCAACCGACTGCGCGCGGACGGCGTCCCCGCGGTCATCTCCGGCGCGGGCCCCACGGTCCTCGCGCTGGTCGAGGACGGTGCGGCCGACAAGGTCGCACGGCTGGCGGGCGAGGGATGGGCGGCCAATCGGCTCTCCCTCGACGCCGCGGGGACGAGCGTTCTGCCGCTCGGCTCGTAGCTACAGGAGATTGCCGGTGAGTGAGAGGGGGAATGTTTGTTGGAGCCGGTAGTGTTAACCTCAAGTCTGCAACCGACGTCTTTGAGGCGCGGTGCTTCGTGTCCCGCTTCGGGACCACCCTTCTTCCGGGAGCCTCCCCAACTGCCTGAGCAGCCTGCCTGAGCAGTTTTGAGCACGCACCGGAACCGGCACGACACCCCCCGTTTTTCCCAGCGGTGGGCCGAGCAGGGGGACCTCGGGCCGGACCCATTGCACGTCCGCACGTTTGCAGATCTCTCCGCCATACCCGGCGGGACCACCGCCCCGGCACGGTCCACAAGACAGGACCGCAGTCGGACAGCACAACCGGTCGCCGAGCCAGAAGGCCGACGTCCGCTCCAGGGAAGGACCCTTCGTGAGCGACACCACCGATCTGATGGGCGTGACTGCCGACAGCACTGTCGACACGACCGCGCCCGCCGAAGGTGCTGCCACTGGCACCACCGCACGGCGCCGCCGCTCCGGCACCGGCCTCGAGGGCATGGTCCTGGCCGAGCTGCAGCAGGTCGCGTCAGGCCTCGGCATCAGGGGCACCGCGCGGATGCGCAAGAGCCAGCTGATCGAGGTCATCAAGGAGGCGCAGGCCGGGGGCTCGTCCGCCGCCAAGAGCGCCGACTCCGGCAGCGCAGACGCCGAGACCAAGCCGAAGCGGCGCGCGACCTCCAAGGCCCGTACGGGCGAGGCCGCCGAGGAGAAGTCCGGCAACGCCGAGCAGGCCGTGGCCCAGCAGCAGATCGACATCCCCGGCCAGCCCGCCAGTGACGATCAGCCCGCGGGCGAGCGCCGCCGGCGCAGGGCCACCGCGCAGGCGGGCAGCCCCGAGACCACCACGGACGCCAGGGCCGAGGCCCCGGCCGATGTCAGGGTCGAGGCCCAGCCCGACGCCAAGGCCGAGACGGCCGTCTCCGCGTCCGCCAACGGCTCGGCGCAGGCCGAGACCGACGGCCGGCGCGGCGAGCGCCAGGACCGCGGCCAGCGCGGCGAGCGTGACCGCGGCGAGCGTGGCGACCGCCGTGACCGTCAGCGTGACCGCCGGGGCAAGGGCGACGACCAGCAGGGCGGCCAGGGCGGCCAGAGTGGTCAGCAGCAGGGCGGCGGCAGCCGCCAGCAGCGCGACAACCGCGGCGGCGGCCAGAGCCAGGGCCAGGGCGGCGGCCAGAACACCGGCCCGCAGGACGACTTCGACGACGAGGCGGGCGGCCGCCGCGGCCGGCGCGGGCGCTACCGCGACCGCCGTGGCCGCCGCGGCCGCGACGAGTTCGGGCCCGGCGAGCCGCAGGTCGCCGACGACGATGTGCTGATCCCCGTCGCGGGCATCCTCGACATCCTCGACAACTACGCGTTCATCAGGACCTCCGGCTACCTGCCCGGTCCCAACGACGTGTACGTCTCGCTCGCCCAGGTCCGCAAGAACGGCCTGCGCAAGGGTGACCACGTGACCGGCGCGGTGCGCCAGCCCAAGGAAGGCGAGCGCCGCGAGAAGTTCAACGCGCTGGTCCGCCTCGACTCCGTCAACGGCATGGCGCCCGAAACCGGCCGTGGGCGGCCCGAGTTCCAGAAGCTGACGCCGCTCTACCCGCAGGACCGGCTCCGGCTGGAGACCGATCCGGGTGTGCTGACGACCCGGATCGTCGACCTGGTCGCCCCCATCGGCAAGGGCCAGCGCGGTCTGATCGTGGCCCCGCCGAAGACCGGTAAGACCATGATCCTCCAGGCCATCGCCAACGCGATCACGGTCAACAGCCCCGAGTGCCATCTGATGGTCGTCCTCGTCGACGAGCGCCCTGAAGAGGTCACCGACATGCAGCGGTCGGTCAAGGGCGAGGTCATCTCCTCGACCTTCGACCGCCCGGCCGAGGACCACACCACCGTCGCCGAGCTGGCCATCGAGCGCGCCAAGCGCCTCGTGGAGCTGGGTCACGACGTGGTCGTCCTGCTGGACTCCATCACGCGTCTGGGCCGTGCGTACAACCTCGCGGCTCCCGCCTCCGGACGCATCCTGTCCGGTGGTGTCGACTCGACCGCGCTCTACCCGCCGAAGCGCTTCTTCGGCGCGGCGCGCAACATCGAGGACGGCGGCTCGCTGACCATCCTGGCCACCGCGCTGGTCGAGACCGGCTCGCGCATGGACGAGGTGATCTTCGAGGAGTTCAAGGGCACCGGCAACATGGAGCTCAAGCTCGACCGGAAGCTCTCCGACAAGCGCATCTTCCCGGCGGTGGACGTGGACGCGTCCAGCACCCGTAAGGAAGAGATCCTGCTCGGCAGCGACGAGCTCGCCGTCGTCTGGAAGCTGCGCAGGGTGCTGCACGCCCTCGACCAGCAGCAGGCGATCGAGCTGCTGCTGGACAAGATGAAGCAGACGAAGTCGAACGCGGAGTTCCTGCTCCAGATCCAGAAGACGACGCCCGGCCCCGGAAACGGCAACGGCAACGACTGACCTGGACCGATCAGGCCCTGACCGCCCCCTCGCTCCGGCGAGGGGGCGGTTTTCCGTCTCCGAGCCCACGGCTCCCGCCGGCGACGGCCGCCCGGAAACCTTCGCCACACCCCCCGGACCGGCCCTGGCCCGCCCGTGGGCGGCTCCGTACGCCGAAGACGCAGGTGAACCACAGATGACACCACCCGTCGGCGCAGCGCCCCGGCAGGCTCCGCCGCCCGGTCTCCCGCGACGGCCACGGAGTGCTGTGCAACCCTCCTTAATGCTTCACTGTCTGTACAAGTGGTGACGAAACGTCCCACATCGCACGGCGGGAGGTAGCGGAACCGGCGCGACGGACAGAGGGAGACCATGACCGACGGGAGCGACAGCCGAATAGGCGGCGGCAAGCGCCGCGAGACCTCGGGCAAGCGTCGGCGCGCGACCACTGTCGTGGCGTGGTCGGTGGCGGGGCTGGTCCTCCTCGGCGGATCCGGGATCGGTTACGTCTACTACAAGCTCAACGGCAACATCCTGGGCGTCGACATCAACGCCCAGCTCGGCGGCGACCGCCCGGCCAACGCCGACAACGGCTCCGAGGACATCCTCGTCCTCGGCTCGGACTCCCGGTCCGGCGCGAACGCCGAGTACGGCACGGACGGCGGCGGCGCCCGCTCCGACACCGCGATGATCGTCCACGTCTACAAGGGCCACAAGACGGCCAGTGTCGTCTCCATACCGCGGGACACCCTGGTCGACCGCCCCGAGTGCACCGACTCCAAGGGCGCCGCCGTGCCCGGCGCGCGGCTGGCCATGTTCAACACGGCGTACGAGGTCGGCGGCCCCGCCTGCGCCGTGAAGACCGTCGAGAAGATGTCCGGCATCCGTATGGATCACTACATCGAGGTCGACTTCACCGGCTTCAAGAAGCTCATCGACCAGCTCGGCGGCGTGAAGATCACCACCAGGCAGGCCATCGACGACCCCAAGAGCCATCTGAAGCTCGCTCCCGGCACCCACACCCTCGACGGTGAGCAGTCCCTCGGTCTCGTACGGACCCGCCACAGCGTCGGCGACGGCAGCGATCTGGGCCGGATAGAGCTCCAGCAGGCCTTCGTCAAGGCGCTGATAGGGCAGGTCAAGAGCATCGGCGTGTTCAGCAGCCCGAAGAAGCTGTACGACCTCGCCGATACCGCCACCCGGGCGATCACCCCGGACACCCAGCTCGATTCGGTCAACGAACTGATCGGATTCGCCGACGGGCTCAAGGACCTCGGGGCCAAGGACGTCAAGATGATCACACTCCCTGTCCGGTACGACCCCGCCGACCGGAACCGCGTACTGCCCCTCCAGGCCCCTTCCCAGCAGGTTTGGACGGCGCTCAGGCAGGACAAGCCCATCCCCGCCTCCGCGACCAAGGACTCGGCGGGCGACCAGCGCGACGCGAACGGCGTGGTCAAGGGCGGCTGACCGGGCGCACCACCCGGTCCGCCCGTCCGCGCCCCGCGATCCGCCCGCCTGTGGGCACCGGCTTTCCACAGGTGTGCGGCGGAATCCGGAATACTTCCCGTCGCACCCCGGTTTTGGGAGATACGGCCGGTCCTGGCAGACTGGTACGTCGGTCCCGGTTCACGCACGCGCACTCCGCACGTGCGACCCGGAGCCCTCCCCGCCTCCGCGCGGGGATGTTCCCTAGGAGAACCCCTTGAAGCGCGACATCCACCCCGCGTACGTCGAGACCCAGGTCAGCTGCACCTGCGGTGCGTCGTTCACCACCCGGAGCACCATCGAGTCCGGCACCATCCGTGCCGACCTCTGCTCCGAGTGCCACCCGTTCTACACGGGCAAGCAGAAGATCCTCGACACCGGTGGCCGCGTGGCCCGCTTCGAGGCCCGCTTCGGCAAGGCCGCCGCCTCCGCCAAGAAGTAGCGAGCAACCCGCGCCGGTTCTCGGCGCCCCGCATCCGGGGCGCCGAGACCGGCGCTTTGGCGTCCCGAAGCACCTTACGTACGAAAACCAGGAGCCCCCGATGTTCGAGGCGGTCGAGGAACTGATCGGCGAGCACGCCGATCTGGAGAAGAAGCTCGCCGACCCGTCGGTCCACGCGGACCAGGGACACGCGCGCAAGCTCAACAAGCGTTACGCCGAGCTCACCCCGATCATCGGCACCTACCGCTCCTGGAAGCAGACCGGTGAGGACATCGTGACCGCCCGCGAGTTCGTGGCCGACGATCCCGATTTCGCCGCCGAGGTCAAGGAACTGGAGAAGCGGCGCGAAGAGCTGACCGAGAAGCTCCGCCTGCTGCTCGTACCGCGCGACCCCAGCGACGACAAGGACGTCATCCTGGAGGTCAAGGCCGGTGCGGGCGGCGACGAGTCCGCGCTCTTCGCCGGCGACCTGCTGCGCATGTATCTGCGGTACGCGGAGCGCGTCGGCTGGAAGACCGAGATCATCGACGCCACCGAATCCGAGCTGGGCGGCTACAAGGACGTCCAGGTCGCGGTGAAGACCAAGGGCGGCAACGGCGCCACCGAGCCCGGACAGGGCGTCTGGGCGCGGCTGAAGTACGAGGGCGGGGTGCACCGCGTCCAGCGCGTGCCGTCGACCGAGTCGCAGGGCCGTATCCACACCTCCGCCGCCGGTGTGCTCGTCACGCCCGAGGCCGAGGAGGTCGATGTCGAGATCCACGCGAACGATCTGCGGATCGACGTCTACCGCTCCTCGGGACCCGGCGGCCAGTCCGT
Source organism: Streptomyces sp. NPDC102274 (assembly GCF_044766385.1). NCBI lineage: Bacteria > Bacillati > Actinomycetota > Actinomycetes > Kitasatosporales > Streptomycetaceae > Streptomyces > Streptomyces sp. NPDC102274. The sequence goes on from NZ_JBIWLW010000003.1 coordinate 393,944, forward strand.
CAACACCACCGACTCCGCCGTACGCATCACCCATCTGCCGACCGGTGTCGTCGCCTCCTGCCAGAACGAGAAGAGCCAGCTCCAGAACAAGGAGCAGGCCATGCGTATCCTTCGCTCGCGGCTTCTCGCGGCCGCACAGGAGGAGGCGGAGAAGAACGCGGCGGACGCCCGGCGCAGCCAGGTGCGGACGGTCGACAGGTCCGAGAAGATCCGGACGTACAACTTCCCGGAAAACCGGATCTCCGACCACCGCGTCGGTTTCAAGGCGTACAACTTGGACCAGGTGCTCGACGGAGAGCTGGACGCGGTCATCCAGGCCTGTGTCGACGCCGACTCCGCAGCGAAGCTCGCCGCCGCCCAGTAACCACTCTCGCAGTCCGGAGGAACCAGCGTGCAGCCACTTCCCGGTGGGCACAGCGACCCTCAGCGGCTCCGTCGCGGGCCCGTCGGCCGCGGCAGCCTGCTGCTCGCGGAGGTGGCGCAGGCCACCCAGCGGCTGGCGGACGCGGGTGTCCCCTCGCCGCGCTTCGACGCGGAGGAGCTCGCCGCGTATGTGCACGGCGTCAAGCGGGGAGAGCTGCACAACGTCAAGGACACGGACTTCGACGCACGCTACTGGGAGGCCGTGGCCCGCCGTGAGGCCCGCGAACCCCTCCAGCACATCACCGGACGCGCCTTCTTCCGCTATCTCGAACTCCAGGTGGGCCCCGGCGTGTTCGTGCCGCGCCCGGAGACCGAGTCGGTCGTCGGCTGGGCGATAGACGCCGTGCGCGCCATGGATGTCGTCGAGCCGCTGATCGTCGATCTGTGCTCGGGCTCCGGCGCGATCGCGCTCGCCATGGCACAGGAGGTGCCGCGCTCGCGCGTGCACGCCGTGGAGCTGTCCGAGCAGGCCCTCGTCTGGACGCGGAAGAACGCGGAGGGGTCCAGGGTCACCGTCCACCGGGGAGACGCTCTGAGCGCCCTTCCCGAGTTCGACGGCCAGGTCGACCTGGTCATCTCCAACCCGCCGTACATCCCGCTGACCGAGTGGGAGTACGTCGCCCCCGAGGCCCGTGACCACGACCCGGAGATGGCCCTCTTCTCCGGCGAGGACGGCCTCGACACGATCCGCGGCATCGAACGCACCGCGCACCGGCTGCTGCGGCCCGGCGGCCTGGTCGTCGTCGAACACGCGGACACCCAGGGCGGCCAGGTGCCGTGGATCTTCAGCGAGGAATCCGGCTGGGCGGACGCCGCCGACCACCCCGATCTGAACAAGCGACCGCGCTTCGCGACAGCCCGTAAGGCCATGCCGTGACCGCGCAGGCCGCACCGAGCGCCGTACGGACAGCCGCACCGGCAGCGAACCGGGCATCACACAAACGGGCAACACACCACAGGAAGGCCGGTTAAATGGCACGGCGATACGACTGCAACGACGCGACCGACCGTACGACGGGTCTGCGCGAGGCCGCGTCGGCCGTCCGCCGTGGTGAGCTGGTCGTGCTGCCCACCGACACCGTCTACGGGATCGGTGCGGACGCTTTCAGCTCCGAGGCCGTCGCCGAGCTGCTGGAGGCCAAGGGGCGCGGCCGCAATATGCCCACCCCTGTCCTGATCGGCTCCCCGAACACCCTGCACGGCCTTGTCACCGACTTCTCCGAGCAGGCATGGGAATTGGTCGACGCGTTCTGGCCCGGCGCCCTCACCCTCGTCGCCAAGCACCAGCCGTCCCTCCAGTGGGACCTCGGGGACACCCGAGGCACCGTCGCCATCCGGATGCCGCTCCACCCCGTCGCCATCGAACTGCTCACCGAGGTCGGCCCGATGGCCGTCTCCAGCGCCAACCTCACGGGGCACCCGGCCCCCGAGGACTGCGACGCCGCGCAGGAGATGCTCGGGGACGCCGTCTCCGTCTATCTCGACGGCGGCCCGACCCCCGGCAACGTCCCCTCCTCGATCGTCGACGTCACCGGCAACGTCCCGGTGTTGCTGCGGGCCGGCGCCCTCGACGCGGAGGAGCTCCGCAAGGTGGTACCCGACCTTGAGGTGGCCAATTGACCGCCCCTGAGGGGCGTGGCATAGCGGAGACCGCATTCACCGGCAACACCTTCCGCATCCTCCACGTCAGCACCGGCAACGTCTGCCGCTCGCCCATCACCGAGCGGCTGAACCGGCATGCCCTGACCGTCCGCCTCGGCGAGCGGCTCACCGGCGGCCTGATCGTGGAGAGCGCGGGCACCTGGGGGCACGAGGGCGCCGCCATGGAGGCCAACGCCGAAGCCGTACTGGCCGACTTCGGCGCGGACGCCTCCGGCTTCGTCGGCCGCGAGCTGCTCGACGAACACGTCATCCGTGCCGACCTGGTCCTCACCGCGACCCGCGACCACCGCGCCCAGGTGATCTCCATGGGCCACTCGGCGGGGCTGCGCACCTTCACGCTCAAGGAGTTCACCCGGCTGGTGCGCGCCATAGACCCGGCGACGCTGCCGGACCCCCTCGACGAGGGGGTGGTCGAGCGCGCCCGCGCGCTGGTCCGCGCGGCGGCGGCGCTGCGCGGCTGGCTGCTGGCGCCCACGGCGGACGCGGACGAGGTCTACGACCCGTACGGCGCGCCCATCACGTTCTTCCGCTCCATCGGCGAGGAGATCCACCAGGCGCTGGACCCGGTCGTGACGGCGCTGACGGGGGTACCGGCGCGGCCGCCGCTTTTTTAAGGGGCTCGGTTCGCGTCCGGGCGCTTTATGCCCTGTCGACGGTCGACCGTGCTCGATTCCCTCGTACCCCGGGAACCTCCGCCCGCGCGGCGGAGCCGCATATCGAGCACAGCCTCCCTTTCGACAGCGGCGCGCCCTTCGGCTCACTCGCCACCGGCAGGACGGCGCCCGGAACGTCAGGGCACCGCGAAAACCGCGTCATCCATCGCGCATCAGCGGTCCCACCGTCCTACATTGGAAGGCACGCAACCCCCTCCGAGGTCCGGAGTCCGCCATGTCCGTCGTCACCGCCCCCCGTACGACAGCGCCGGACGCCCTGCGGCGGCAGGATCCCGAGATGGCCGAGGTGATCCTCGGGGAGACGCGACGGCAGGCGGACAGTCTTCAGCTCATCGCCGCCGAGAACTTCACCTCGCCCGCCGTCCTCGCCGCCCTCGGCTCCCCGCTCGCCAACAAGTACGCCGAGGGCTATCCCGGCGCCCGCCACCACGGCGGCTGCGAGCTGGTCGACGCCGCCGAGCGGATCGCCGTCGCGCGGGCGAAGGCGCTCTTCGGGGCCGAGCACGCCAACGTACAGCCGCACTCCGGCTCCTCCGCCGTCCTCGCCACGTACGCCGCCCTGCTGCGCCCCGGAGACACCGTGCTGGCCATGGGGCTGCCGTACGGCGGCCATCTCACCCATGGCGCGCCCGTCAACTTCTCCGGCCGCTGGTTCGACTTCGTCGGGTACGGGGTCGACGCGGAGAGCGGGATCATCGACTACGCGCAGGTGCACCAGCTGGCGCGGACGCACCGGCCCAAGGCCATCGTCTGCGGGTCGATCTCCTATCCCCGCCATATCGACTACGAAACGTTCCGGGAGATCGCCGACGATGTCGGCGCGTATCTGATCGCGGACGCCGCACATCCGATCGGGCTGGTCGCCGGGGGCGCGGCGCCCAATCCCGTGCCGTACGCCGATGTCGTGTGCGCGACGACGCACAAGGTGCTGCGCGGACCGCGCGGCGGGATGATCCTGTGCGGCGAGGAGTACGCGGAGCGCGTCGACCGGGCGGTGTTCCCGTTCACTCAGGGCGGCGCGCAGATGCACACGATCGCCGCCAAGGGGGTCGCCTTCGGGGAGGCGGCGACCCCCGCGTTCACCGCGTACGCGCACCGGGTCGTAGCCAACGCCCGTGCGCTGGCCGAGGCGTTGGACACGGAGGGTTTCCTCATCACTACGGGTGGTAGCGATACGCATCTGATCACCGCCGACCCGTCGCCCCTGGGAGTGGGGGGCAGGGCGGCCCGCGGCCGACTGGCCGCCGCCGGTGTGGTGCTCGACACCTGCGCGCTGCCCTACGCGGACGGGCGGGGCATCCGGCTGGGCACCGCCGCCGTGACCACTCAGGGCATGGGGGAGGCGGAAATGCGCCGGATCGCGGCCCTCTTCGCCGCGGCGCTGCGTGAGGATGTCGCGGAGAAGCGGGGGATCCGCGGTGAAGTGCGGAGTCTGACCGGGCGTTTTCCGCCGTATGGGACCCTTTCCTGAATGAAACATCCGGGGGCGGGAAGTCGTGCAACCATCGTGCCCACCGCGTTGTCCTCGTTGATAACGCGACTCGGTTTCCATCGGTGGATCCGGAGCGGGCTAGTGTGTGGGGCTGAGATGGCCAGCGATTCCTGTGGGGCAGCCCGTGCGTGATTACCTGCTGACGCTCTGTGTGACGGCTGCGGTGACCTATCTGCTGACCGGCCCGGTGCGGAAGTTCGCCATCGCGACCGGAGCGATGCCGGAGATCCGCGCCCGCGACGTGCACCGCGAACCGACGCCGAGGCTCGGCGGCATCGCCATGTTCTTCGGCCTGTGCGCCGGACTGCTCGTCGCCGACAACCTGCAGAACCTCAACGGGGTGTTCGAGCTCTCCAACGAACCGCGTGCACTGCTCTCCGGCGCCGCGCTGATCTGGCTGATCGGTGTCCTCGACGACAAGTTCGAGATCGACGCGCTGATCAAACTGGGCGCCCAGATGATCGCCGCGGGCGTGATGGTGATGCAGGGTCTGACCATCCTGTGGATCCCGGTGCCCGGAATCGGCATGGTCTCGCTGACCTCCTGGCAGGGCACACTGCTCACCGTCGCGCTGGTGGTGATCACCATCAACGCGGTCAACTTCGTGGACGGTCTCGACGGGCTCGCGGCCGGCATGGTCTGCATCGCCGCCACCGCCTTCTTCCTGTACACCTACCGGCTCTGGTACGGCTACGGCATCGAGGCCGCCGCCCCCGCCACGCTCTTCGCGGTCATCCTGATGGGCATGTGCGTGGGTTTCCTGCCGCACAACATGCATCCGGCGCGCATCTTCATGGGCGACTCGGGGTCGATGCTGATCGGCCTGGTGCTCTCGGCGGGCGCGATCTCGGTGACGGGCCAGGTCGATCTGGACGTCCTGAAGGTCTTCGAGGGGTCGGGACGGGCGGCCACGCACGCGGCCCTGCCGGTCTTCATCCCGCTGCTGCTGCCGCTGACGATCATCGCGATCCCGTTCGCGGACCTGGTGCTGGCCGTCGTCCGCCGCGCCTGGAACGGCCAGTCGCCGTTCGCCGCCGACCGGGGCCATCTCCATCACCGGCTGCTGGAGATCGGTCACTCGCACAGCAGGTCCGTCCTGATCATGTACTTCTGGTCGGCGCTGATCGCGTTCGGTGTGGTCCTGTACTCGGTGCACTCGGCGTCGATGTGGATCCTGCCGGTCGTCGTCGTCCTGAGCGCCGTGGGGCTGGTGCTTCTGCTGCTGCCGCGCTTCACGCCGCGGGCCCCGCTCTGGGCGCAGGCCTTCGTGCCGCCGCGCTACCGGCGCCGCAACCGGGCCGCGGCCGAGCCGGACGGATCGCACGAGGAGATCGCTCCCGAGCCGGTCCCCGAGCCGCTGGGAGCGCAGGCGATGGCGGCGGAGCGTACGCCTGTTCCCGCTGGCGTCAACGGGGCGACCGCACTCGGCGCTCGTTCGCGTTTTTCCGACAGAAGGAAGGCCGATTCCAGGCGCTGACCCTGGGGCATTACACTTGTCGGAGCCCAATACCAGACACAACGCACCGCTGTCGTGCGCACACGCGCGGGTTAACTCTCATGTGTGACTGTCAGCACACCACCATGGTAAAGACCTCATCAAATAGTTTGTGATACTGTTCACGAGACCCGGCGACAGAGCCGAAGGACCGTAGTGCGATGGTCCGTTGGCCCGAGAAACCCTCTCTCGGACCGGGCCTACGCTCGTCCATGACGACACCATCTGCCCACCCATTCAGCGGAGCTGCCGCCATGCCGTCCAACGACGTCCGGAACCTCCTTCACGCCGCCGTGCCCACTGCTGCCGCCGGCGTTGTCGCCGCTGTGGTCAGCGGTGTGGTCGCGGGGGGCAAGGGGGCTCTGGGAGCCGCCGTCGGCGCCCTGTTGGTCATCTTCTTCATGGGCATGGGGCTCACGGTTCTCCAACGCACGGCGAAGTCGTTGCCGCAGTTGTTCCAGGCGATGGGGCTGATGCTCTACACAGCCCAGCTGTTGCTGGTCCTCATCTTCGTGGCCGCCTTCAAGGACACCACGCTGTTCCACCCGAAGGCGTTCGCCCTCACGCTCGTTGTGACGACCCTCGTCTGGGTCGCCGCTCAGGCTCGCGCGCACATGAAGGCCAAGATCCTCTACGTCGACCCCGAACCCTCGTCGGCCGGCAAGGCCGAGAAGACGGGATCGTCGGCGTGAGAGGTAGGGCCGGGATAAGTGCCCGTTCGGGATCCTGCTATCGTCCGGTGCCAACTGCGGCACTGCGGGCGCGGGCATCCGAGCTGACGCCTGTTCTTACGCGAGGCTCTACGCCCGATCGCCGTCCCCACATCCGTAACACCAGTCCAGTGCCGAACCGCGGCTGCGCGCCGCGCCGACACAACGAGGTTGCCGTACCTATGCGCCATGCTGAAGGAGCCCGCGGTGAGTGCTGACCCGACGCAGGTGCTCGCCTTCGAGACCGACTGCCACATCTTCCAGGGATGTGGCTTCCCGGCACCCGGCCTGCACTCGTTCCTGTTCAAGCCGATCTTCGGCAACGCGGACAGCAACTTGTACTTCAACAAGACGATGCTGCTGGCGCTGCTCGCCTCCCTCATTATCGTGGGCTTCTTCTGGGCCGCTTTCCGTAAGCCGAAGGTTGTCCCGGGCAAGCTTCAGATGGTGGCCGAGGCCGGCTACGACTTCGTACGCCGTGGGGTCGTCTACGAGATCATCGGCAAGAAGGAGGGCGAGAAGTACGTACCACTGGTCGTCTCGCTGTTCTTCTTCGTCTGGATGATGAACATCTGGTCGATCGTTCCGGTCGCGCAGTTCCCGGTGACATCGATCGTCGCCTACCCGGCGGCTCTCGCCCTGATCGTCTACATCCTCTGGGTGTCGCTGACCTTCAAGAGGCACGGCTTCGTCGGCGCCCTCAAGAACTTCACGGGCTACGACAAGTCGCTCGGCGCGGTGCTGCCGATGTCGATGGCCATCGAGTTCTTCTCGAACCTCCTGGTCCGGCCGTTCACGCACGCGGTGCGACTGTTCGCGAACATGTTCGCGGGCCACACGCTGCTGCTGCTCTTCACCATCGCGAGCTGGTACCTGCTCAACGGCATCGGCATCGCCTACGCGGGCGTCTCGTTCGTGATGGTCCTCGTGATGACCGCCTTCGAGCTCTTCATCCAGGCTGTCCAGGCATATGTGTTCGTCCTGCTGACCTGCAACTACATCCAGGGCGCACTGGCCGAGAACCACTGAGTCCCTGCACAGACCCCCAAGACGTCCGGTGGCCAACCCCCACCGGTCCGTGAAAGAGAAGGAAGAACTGGCATGTCCCAGACCCTTGCTGCTGTCACCGGCTCCCTCAGCTCCGTCGGGTATGGCCTTTCCGCTATCGGTCCCGGCGTCGGCGTCGGCATCATCTTCGGTAACGGCACCCAGGCGCTCGCCCGCCAGCCCGAGGCGGCCGGTCTGATCCGTACCAACCAGATCCTCGGCTTCGCCTTCTGTGAGGCACTGGCCCTTATCGGCCTGGTCATGCCGTTCGTCTACCCGTAAGACGAACCGCGACAGCCAGCTTTACCTAGACGAAAGGCACTGATGTGAACCCCCTGGTTCAGCTCGCGGCGGAAGAGGCGCAAAACCCGCTGATTCCGCCGATTCCCGAGCTTGTCATCGGCCTGATCGCTTTCGTCATCGTCTTCGGCTTCCTTGCCAAGAAGCTCCTTCCGAACATCAACAAGGTTCTGGAAGAGCGTCGCGAGGCCATCGAGGGCGGTATCGAGAAGGCCGACGCCGCCAAGACCGAGGCGGAGAGCGTCCTTGAGCAGTACAAGGCGCAGCTCGCCGAGGCCCGGCACGAGGCCGCCAGGCTCCGCCAGGAGGCGACCGAGCAGGGCACCGCGATCATCCAGGAGATGAGGGCGGAAGGCCAGCGGCAGCGTGAGGAGATCGTCGCCGCCGGTCACGCCCAGATCGAGGCCGACCGCAAGGCCGCGGCCAGCGCGCTGCGTCAGGACGTGGGCAAGCTCGCCACCGAACTGGCCGGCAAGCTGGTCGGTGAGTCGCTCGAGGACCACGCCAGGCAGAGCCGCACCATCGACCGCTTCCTCGATGAGCTCGAGGACGGCGCTTCGAAGGCCGAGGCCACGCGATGAACGGAGCGAGCCGCGAGGCGCTGGCCGCCGCGCGTGAGCGTCTCGACGCGCTGACCGACAGCACGTCGGTCGACGCGGCGAAGCTCGCCGACGACCTGGCCGCCGTGACCGCGCTGCTCGACCGTGAGGTCTCGCTGCGTCGGGTCCTGACCGACCCGGCGCAGGGCGGCGAGGCCAAGGCCGAGCTGGCCGGACGGCTGCTGAGCGGCCAGGTGGGCGGTCCGGCCGCCGATCTGGTCTCCGGCATGGTCCGCTCCCGCTGGTCGCAGCCGCGTGACCTGGTCGACTCGGTGGAGGAGCTCTCGGCGACCGCCGAGCTCACCGCCGCGCAGCAGGCCGGTTCGCTGGACGACGTGGAGGACGAGCTGTTCCGGTTCGGCCGGATCGTCGAGTCCAGTCCCGCCCTGCGGGCCGCGCTGACCGACAGGTCGGCGACGACCACCGCCAAGACCGGGCTCCTGGGCGGTCTGCTGGGCGGGCGGGCCAATCCGGCCACCGAGCGTCTGGTTGTCCGTCTCGTGACCCGGCCCCGGGGACGTAGCCTTGAGGCGGGTCTTCAGACCCTGTCCCGGCTCGCCGCGGCGCGCCGGGACCGGATGGTCGCCGTCGTCACCTCGGCCGTGCCGCTCAGCGACGGACAGAAGCAGCGTCTCGGCGCGGCTCTGGCCAGGCTGTATGGCCACCCGATGCATCTGAACCTGGACGTGGACCCCGAGGTCCTCGGCGGGATCTCGGTGCGGGTCGGTGACGAGATCATCAACGGCACCGTCGCGGACCGTCTCGAAGAGGCGGAACGGCGGCTCGCGGGCTGACGACGAGCGGCGGAGCCGTCCGCGGACGCGGGCACAGCAGACACAGGCATACGCAGGCAACAGAACAGAGCAACACCAGCGGCCCGGTTGGGCCGTGCAGAAACTGCAGAAGATTCCTGGGGGTCGCCCCCAGACCCGCAGACCCCCAAAGAAACTTCGGGCCCAACAAGGAGAGCAGGGAACCCAGATGGCGGAGCTCACGATCCGGCCGGAGGAGATCCGGGACGCGCTGGAGAACTTTGTCCAGTCGTACAAGCCGGACGCGGCCTCGCGCGAGGAGGTCGGTACGGTCAGCGTGGCCGGCGACGGCATCGCCAAGGTCGAGGGTCTGCCCTCGGCCATGGCGAACGAGCTGCTGAAGTTCGAGGACGGCACCCTCGGCCTCGCCCTCAACCTCGAGGAGCGCGAGATCGGTTCGATCGTCCTCGGCGAGTTCAGCGGTATCGAGGAGGGTCAGTCGGTCACCCGTACCGGCGAGGTCCTCTCCGTCGCTGTCGGCGAGGGCTACCTGGGTCGCGTGGTCGACCCGCTCGGCAACCCGATCGACGGCCTCGGCGAGATCGAGACCGAAGGCCGCCGCGCGCTGGAGCTGCAGGCCCCGGGCGTCATGGTCCGTAAGTCGGTCCACGAGCCGATGCAGACCGGCTACAAGGCTGTCGACGCCATGGTGCCGATCGGCCGTGGCCAGCGTCAGCTGATCATCGGCGACCGGCAGACCGGCAAGACCGCTCTGGCCGTCGACACGATCATCAACCAGCGCGACAACTGGCGCTCGGGCGACACCAACAGGCAGGTCCGCTGCATCTACGTCGCCATCGGCCAGAAAGGCTCCACCATCGCGGGTGTCCGCGGTGCGCTGGAGGAGGCGGGCGCGCTCGAGTACACGACGATCGTCGCCGCCCCCGCGTCCGACCCGGCCGGCTTCAAGTACCTGGCGCCGTACACCGGTTCGGCCATCGGCCAGCACTGGATGTACGAGGGCAAGCACGTCCTGATCATCTTCGACGACCTCTCGAAGCAGGCCGACGCCTACCGCGCCGTGTCCCTGCTGCTGCGCCGTCCGCCGGGCCGTGAGGCCTACCCGGGCGACGTCTTCTACCTGCACTCGCGTCTGCTGGAGCGCTGCGCCAAGCTCTCCGACGACATGGGCGCCGGTTCGATGACGGGTCTCCCGATCGTCGAGACGAAGGCCAACGACGTGTCGGCGTTCATTCCGACCAACGTCATCTCCATCACCGACGGACAGTGCTTCCTGGAGTCCGACCTGTTCAACGCCGGCCAGCGGCCCGCGCTGAACGTCGGTATCTCGGTCTCCCGAGTCGGTGGCTCCGCCCAGCACCGGGCCATGCGGCAGGTCTCCGGCCGACTGCGTGTGGACCTCGCCCAGTACCGCGAGCTGGAGGCGTTCGCGTCCTTCGGTTCCGACCTGGACGCGGCGTCCAAGGCGTCCCTGGAGCGCGGTAAGCGCATGGTCGAGCTGCTGAAGCAGCCGCAGTACGCGCCGTTCCCGGTGGAGGAGCAGGTCGTCTCCATCTGGGCCGGCACCAACGGCCAGATGGACGAGGTACCGGTCGCCGACATCCGCCGCTTCGAGAGCGAGCTGCTGGAGTACCTGCGCCGTGAGCGCAAGGACCTGCTGACCAGCATCGCCGAGGGCGCCAAGATGTCCGACGACACCATCCAGTCGATCGGGGACGCCATCACCGCCTTCAAGCGGCAGTTCGAGACCTCGGACGGCAAGCTCCTCGGCGACGACGCGCCGGCCGTCAACGTCTCCAAGTGACGACGGAAGGGACCTGACTCATGGGAGCCCAGCTCCGGGTCTACAAGCGTCGCATCAAATCCGTCACCGCGACCAAGAAGATCACCAAGGCGATGGAGATGATCGCCGCCTCGCGCATCGTCAAGGCGCAGCGCCAGGTGGCGGCCTCCACTCCGTACGCGACCGAGCTGACCCGCGCGGTCACCGCGGTGGCGACGGGGTCGACGACCAAGCACCCCCTGACCACCGAGGCGGAGACGCCGACCCGCGCCGCGGTCCTGCTCGTCACGAGCGACCGCGGTCTGGCCGGCGGCTACTCCTCGAACGCCATCAAGGCGGCGGAGCGGCTCACCGAGCGGCTCCGCGGTGAGGGCAAGGAGGTCGACACGTACATCGTCGGCCGCAAGGGTGTCGCCTACTACAGCTTCCGTGAGCGCAAGGTCACGGACTCGTGGAGCGGCTTCACCGACAGCCCGACGTACGCGGACGCCAAGCAGGTCGCGGCGCCGCTGATCGCGGCCGTCCAGCAGGACACGGCCGAGGGCGGCGTGGACGAGCTCCACATCGTCTTCACCGAGTTCGTGTCGATGCTGACGCAGACGCCGGTGCAGCACCGGCTGCTGCCGCTCAGCCTGGACAAGGCGGCCGAGGAGTCGGGTACGAAGGGCGAGATCCTTCCGCTCTTCGACTTCGAGCCGTCGGCGGAGGACGTCCTCGACGCCCTGCTGCCGCGCTACGTCGAGAGCCGTATCTACAACGCGCTGCTCCAGGCCGCCGCTTCCAAGCACGCTGCCACCCGCCGCGCGATGAAGTCGGCGACCGACAACGCCGGGGACCTCATCAAGAGCCTCTCCCGGCTTGCCAACGCGGCCCGCCAGGCCGAAATCACCCAGGAAATCAGCGAGATCGTCGGTGGCGCGAGCGCCCTGGCCGACGCGACCGCGGGGAGTGAATAATCATGACGACCACTGTTGAGGCGGCCACCCCGGGAAGCACGGCCACAGGCCGCGTTGCCCGGGTCATCGGCCCGGTCGTCGACGTGGAGTTCCCCGTCGACGCGATGCCGGACATCTACAACGCGCTGCACGTCGAGGTCGCCGACCCGGCCGAGGCGGGCAAGCTCAAGACGCTGACCCTCGAAGTCGCCCAGCACCTGGGCGACGGCGTGGTCCGCGCGGTCTCGATGCAGCCCACCGACGGTCTGGTCCGCCAGGCCTCGGTGACCGACACGGGCAATGGCATCACCGTGCCGGTCGGCGATGTGACCAAGGGCAAGGTGTTCAACACCCTCGGTCAGATCCTGAACGAGCCCGAGGCCGAGTCCCAGATCACGGAGCGCTGGCCGATCCACCGCAAGGCCCCGGCCTTCGACCAGCTCGAGTCCAAGACCGAGATGTTCGAGACCGGCCTGAAGGTCGTCGACCTGCTGACCCCGTACGTCAAGGGCGGCAAGATCGGTCTGTTCGGTGGTGCGGGCGTCGGCAAGACCGTCCTCATCCAGGAAATGATCATGCGTGTGGCCAAGCTGCACGACGGTGTTTCCGTGTTCGCCGGTGTCGGTGAGCGCACCCGTGAGGGCAACGACCTCATCGACGAGATGACCGAGTCCGGCGTGCTGGACAAGACCGCGCTGGTCTTCGGCCAGATGGACGAGCCGCCGGGCACGCGTCTGCGTGTGGCGCTCTCCGCGCTGACCATGGCGGAGTACTTCCGCGATGTGCAGAAGCAGGACGTGCTGCTCTTCATCGACAACATCTTCCGCTTCACCCAGGCCGGTTCCGAGGTTTCCACGCTGCTCGGCCGTATGCCGTCCGCGGTGGGTTACCAGCCGACCCTGGCGGACGAGATGGGTGTGCTCCAGGAGCGCATCACCTCGACGCGCGGTCACTCGATCACCTCGATGCAGGCGATCTACGTCCCCGCGGACGACCTGACCGACCCGGCGCCGGCCACGACCTTCGCGCACCTCGACGCGACGACCGTGCTGTCGCGTCCGATCTCGGAGAAGGGCATCTACCCGGCGGTGGACCCGCTGGACTCGACGTCCCGCATCCTGGACCCGCGCTACATCTCGCAGGCCCACTACGACGCGGCCAGCCGCGTCAAGGGAATCCTGCAGAAGTACAAGGATCTCCAGGACATCATCGCGATCCTCGGTATCGACGAGCTGGGCGAGGAGGACAAGCTCGTTGTCCACCGGGCCCGTCGCGTCGAGCGCTTCCTGTCGCAGAACACCCACGCCGCCAAGCAGTTCACCGGCCTGGACGGTTCGGACGTGCCGCTCGACGAGTCGATCGCCGCGTTCAACTCGATCTGTGACGGGGAGTACGACCACTTCCCCGAGCAGGCGTTCTTCATGTGCGGTGGCATCGAGGACCTGAAGGCCAAGGCCAAGGAACTCGGCGTCTCCTGACCCGTCGGCGCACGGAGGGGGGCGGGTACCTCCCGCCCCCCTCCGACGCTCTTATCGACACCCCATAGAATTGAAGCCAACACCCGGCGATACGGCCGGGTGGTGACCCGAGGAGCCACCCTTGGCTGCTGAGCTGCATGTCGAGCTGGTCGCCGCTGACCGCAGTATCTGGTCCGGCGAGGCCACCCTGGTCGTCGCGCGCACCACGTCCGGCGACATCGGCGTCATGCCCGGTCACCAGCCGCTGCTCGGTGTGCTGGAGTCGGGCCCGGTGACCATTCGTACGAGTGAGGGCGAAACGGTCGTGGCCGCTGTGCACGGCGGTTTCCTCTCCTTCGCCGACAACAAGCTTTCGCTGCTGGCGGAGATCGCCGAACTGGCGGATGAGATCGATACCCAGCGCGCCGAGCGTGCGCTGGAACGCGCGAAGTCGGGTGACGACGACGCCGCCGAACGGCGCGCCGACGTCCGACTGCGTGCGGTGGCGGTGCGATAAGCGCTGTCACCACGGATTTATCCTCAGCCGCGGCTCGTTCCGGATCCCTCCGGACCGGGTCGCGGCTGAGGCGATGCGGGTGCGGTTCCTGTTCCGGTACTGAATGAGGCGAGGAGGTCGGTGTTTGATGGTCCTCGCTCTGCTCATTTGCGGACTGGTCGTCGTACTGGTTGCGGTGGGGCTCTTCGTCTTCGGTCTGCGCCGGCGGCTGATCCAGCGCTCCGGCGGGACGTTCGACTGCAGTCTGCGCTGGAACGTGCCGGCGGAGCCCGATCGCTCCGGCAAGGGCTGGGTGTATGGCGTGGCCCGCTACAACGGCGACCGCATCAACTGGTTTCGGGTCTTCTCCTACGCCCCGCGCCCGCGCCGTACGCTGGAGCGCTCCGCCATCGAGGTGCTGTCGCGCCGTGCGCCCGAGGGCGAGGAGGAGCTCGCGCTGCTCTCCGACGCGGTCATCCTGGGCTGCGCGCACCGCGATGTCCGGCTGGAGCTGGCCATGAGTGACGACGCCCTCACCGGTTTTCTCGCCTGGCTGGAGGCGGCTCCGCCGGGACAGCGGGTGAATGTGGCCTGAGCGCCGGCTTCCTGTCGGGACCTCAGCGGACATGATGACCTCAGCGGACATGATGAAGGGGGCGGCGCTCGGGCGCCGCCCCCTTCACCTGTGCTGTTGTGGCTATCCGAGACCGTTGTTGATCGCGGTCACCAGCTCGCCGTTGGCGGTGTCACCCGTGAAGTCCCAGAAGAAGGCGCCTCCCAGGCTCTGCTGGTTCGCCCAGGCCATCTTGGACGTGATGGTGGCCGGGGTGTCGTAACTCCACCAGTTGCTGCCGCACTTGGCGTACGAGGTGCCCGCGATGGTGCCGGTGGGCGGGCAGGTGTTCTTGAGGACCTTGTAGTCCTCGATGCCGGGCTCGTACGTACCGGGAGCGGCGCCGGTCGCGGTGCCGCCCGGGGTCGCCTGGGTCACGCCGGTCCAGCCGCGCCCGTAGAAGCCGATACCGAGCAGCAGCTTGTTGGCCGGCACGCCCTGCGCCTTGAACTTGGCTATCGCCTCGGCGGAGTTGAAGCCCGCCTGCGGGATGCCCGGGTACGAGGTGAGCGGGGAGTGCGGAGCCGTCGGGCCCTGCGCGGCGAAGGCGCCGAAGAAGTCGTACGTCATGACGTTGAACCAGTCCATGTACGGGGCCGCGCCCGCGTAGTCGACCTTGTCGATCTTGCCGCCGGCCGAGGCGTCCGCCGTGGTGGCCGCCGTGACCAGGTTGTTGGCGCCGAACTTGGCGCGCATGGCCTGCATCATGTTCTTGAACGACGCGGGGCCGCTGGTGTCACAGGTCAGACCACAGGCGTTGGGGTACTCCCAGTCCAGGTCGATGCCGTCGAAGACATCGGCCCAGCGCGGGTCCTCCACCAGGTCGTAGCAGGACTGGGCGAAGGCGGCCGGGTTCTGCATGGCCTGGCCGAAGCCGCCGGACCAGGTCCAGCCGCCGAACGACCAGAGGACCTTGATGTGCGGGTACTTGGCCTTGAGCTTGCGCAGCTGGTTGAAGCTGCCGCGCAGCGGCTGGTCCCAGGTGTCGGCGACGCCGTCGACGGACTGGTCGGCGGTGTACGCCTTCTCGTAGTCGGCGTAGGAGTCACCGATGGTGCACTTGCCGCCGGTGACATTGCCGAAGGCGTAGTTGATATGGGTGATCTTGGCCGCGGAACCGGAGGTGTCCAGGTTCTTGACGTGGTAGTTCCGGCCGTAGACGCCCCACTCGGTGAAGTAGCCGAGCTTGACCTTGCTGCCGGGACCGGGGCCGGGGCCCGGGTCGCCACCGGTGGTGCGGACCGCGCGGGCGCCGCTGACCGGGCCCGTCTGGTCGGCCGTGTCACGGGCCTGGACGGTGTACGAGTAGTCGGTGCCCGCGGTCAGACCGGTGTTGGTGTACGTCGTACCGGTGACCGTGGCGACCTTCGCGCCGTCCCGCAGGACGTCGTAGTTCTTGATGCCCTTGTCGTCGGTGGCCGCGGTCCAGCTCAGCTTCACCGAGGTGTTGGTGATCTCACTGGCGGCCGGGGTGCCGGGAGCCGAGGGCGCGTTGTCGCCCGGGACGCTCGGGCCGCCGTCGCACGAGCCGCCGTTGAGCTTGCAGCCGGTCGGGGCGCCCGAGCCGGTGCCGTTGAAGCCGAAGGTGACGGTCGCGCCGGGGGCGAGCGTACCGTTCCAGGTCTTGTTCTTGGCGGTCCAGTGGTTGGCCGCTCCGGTGATGTCGGCGTCCCAGCCGGAGGTGACCGCCGTACCGGCGGGGAAGTCCCACTCGACGGTCCAGGAGCTGAGGCTGGTGGTGCCGGTGTTCTTCACCGTCCACTTGCCCTCGAAGCCCGTGCCCCAGTCGGAGGCCTTGGTGTACGTGGCGGTGGCCGAGGTGGCGGCCTGTGCGGGGGAGGCCAGCCCGACGAGGGCGGCGAGAGGCAGCAGCAGCGCGGTGAGACCCGCGACGGCTCTGGATCTGAATCTGGGTCTGTGGAGGGCGGGTTGGGAGTTCAAGCGTGCTCCTCAGGTGAGTACAGGACAAAACGGGGTGGTCCGTGCACTGCTCACCCTGCGACAGCTCACCGCAGTGTGTGCGGTGAGAGTAGGAAGGTCTGGACCACTCGTCAATAGGTCCAGACCAAAGGTGAGGAGCGGCCGGTCAGATTCCCAGCTCCTGGGCGAGGACGGCGGCCTGCACCCGGCTGCGCAGCTCCAACTTGCCCAGCAGCCTGCTCACATGGGTTTTCACGGTCGCCTCCGCCATTGTGAGGCGCCCCGCGATCTCGGCGTTCGACAGCCCCTCACCGAGACACGAAAGCACCTCGCGCTCGCGGCGCGTGAGGACTTTGAGGACCGCCGGATCGGGAGCGTCGGCGGGGCGTACGGGTGTCGGCGCCGCGAATTCGGCGATCAGCCGGCGGGTGACGGCCGGGGCGATCAGTCCCTCGCCGCGCGCCACCGTCCGTACCGCCGCGAGCAGTTCACCGGCCTCCGCGTTCTTCAGCAGAAAGCCCGAGGCTCCGGCCCGCAGTGCCCCGAAGACATACTCGTCCAGATCGAAGGTGGTCAGCACCAGCACATCGGCCAGCCGCTCCGCGACCACCTTCGCGGTCGCCGACACCCCGTCGAGCCGTGGCATCTGCACATCCATCAGCACCAGATCGGGCCGTAGCTCCCGGGCCAGCGCGACCGCCTCCTCGCCGTCCGACGCCTCCCCGACGACGTCGATGTCCGGCGCGCTGCGCAGAATGAGCACCAGCCCCGCCCGTACCGCCGACTGGTCCTCCGCGACCAGCACCCGGACCGTCATGTTCTCTCCCGCCCTTCCACGACCGGCAGTTCGGCCCTCACCAGCCAGATCTTCCCCCCGTCGGCGCCGGTGACGGGACCCGCCTCGAACTCTCCGTCCAGCAGCTCGACCCGCTCGCGCATCCCTATCAGACCGGCGCCGGACCCCGGCGCGCGCGGCCCCGGCCGGTCACCGAACGGGCTGCGGACCCGTACCGTCAGGGCGTGGTCCGATCCTGCCAGCTCGACGGTGGTCGTGCCGGGGGCCGCGTGCTTGAGGGCGTTGGTCAGCGACTCCTGGATGATGCGGTACGCGGCCAGATCAATGGGCGTGGGCAGCGCGACGCCCTCGCCGCGCCGGTCGTCCAGGGTGAACCGCAGCCCGCTGGAGGCACCGTTCGTACGGGCCTGCTCCAGCAGCGTGTCCAGCGCCCGCAGCGTCGGCGCGGCGGACACCCTGCCGGGGTCGTCGCTCTTCCGCAGCAGCCCGATCAGCCGGCGCATCTCGGCCAGCCCCTCGACGCTGTTCTCCCGGATGACGCCGAGCGCGTCCCGGGTCGTGCGCTCGTCGTCCAGCGAGAGCGCGGCCGTCGAGTGGATGGCGATCGCCGAGAGATGGTTGGCGACCATGTCATGCAGCTCACGGGCCATCCGCGCGCGCTCCGCGGCCACCGCCTGGGTACGGTCCATCTCGGCCAGCAGCGCCGTCTGCTCGGCCCGCAGCCTGGCCGACTCGGCGGCGTCCCGGTGGTTGCGTACGAGAACACCGGTACTGGCCGGAAAGAAGCCGACCAACGCGGTGACCACCCCGATCAGCAGCGCCTCGGGCGTACGCAGCCAGGTGACGAAGCCGATCGTCACCGCGACCGTGATCAGCCCGGTGGTCCAGGGGATCCGGCGGGCGGCGGCCGGTGTCCCGTAGAGCACGGCCGCGTACATCACATCCGTGAACATCACCACCGTCGCCACACTGCCCATGGTGAACTGATCGGCCACCAGCGCGAGTGTGGCGACGATCAGCGCGGTCCGCGGCGACGACCTGCGCAGCAGCTCCACCCCCGCCATGACGGTCATCGGCAGCAGCACCCAGGCCCCGGGCAGCGGGCGGCCCCCCTGGGTGTGCAGCCCCACGGCCCACAGGGCGATGCCGCCCGTCAGACCGGCGAGGGCGATCAGCGCGTCGACGCGGTGCGGCTGGTGGGAGCGGGAGGACCGGGGCCGGCGCGAGGGGACAGACGCGGCAGATCGGGGAGAAGCGATCATCCCCCCATCCAACACGGCACGCCGGGCGCCGGCCTCCCCATACGGGCCGAGCGCCGAGTACATCGAAGGATGCAGTCGCGGTTCGTCACTGACGACGACGTGCCGTGGTCGAACGGATGGGAGGCTGGAACCGACAGAAAGGAGCGACGCTGTGATCGTCACACTGATCGTCGCCTGCGAGGTCGGCTTCTGGGTGTTGCTGGCCGCCGGGCTCATCCTGCGCTACCTGGCCAAGATGCCGCGGCTCGGCGGGGCGGTCCTGCTGCTGGAACCGCTGCTGGAGGTCGTGCTGCTGGTGGTCACGACCATCGACCTCAGAAACGGCGCGGAGCCGGACTGGAAGCACGGTCTGGCCGCGATGTACATCGGCTTCACCATCGGCTACGGCCACTACACGATCAAACGGATCGACGGCTGGGTCGCCCATCGCTTCGCCGGCGGCCCCCCGCCGGTCGAACCACCGCGCTACGGCGCGGCCCGCGCCCGGTACGAGGGCCGGCTGTGGCTCCGTACCGTCCTGGCCGCCGCCGTCGCGGTCGTCCTGCTCCAGCTCGCGATCTGGTACGTGGGCGACGCGGGCAGCACGGAGTCGCTGGTCGCGTGGCAGCTCAACGCGGCGCGTGTCACCGGTATCCACGGGGTGATCGCCCTGACGTACACGCTCTGGCCGAAGAAGCCCCCCGTGGACGCGGGCCCCACCCGCGTGGAAACCCACCCGTCCGCCGGCGGCAAGGGCTGACCTCAGCGCTCCCCGCCGGGGACCCAGAGCACGTCTCCGACCGCCTTGTTCGCCACGCGGGCCAGAATGAACAGGAGGTCGGAGAGGCGGTTCAGATACGTCGCCGTCAGCGCGTTCATGGTCTCGCCGTGCACGTCGAGCGCCGCCCACGTGGAGCGCTCGGCGCGCCGTACGACCGTGCACGCCTGGTGCAGCAGCGCCGCACCCGGGGCGCCGCCGGGGAGGATGAAGCTGCGCAGCTTCTCCAGCTCCGCGAGGAAGCGGTCGCAGTCCGCCTCCAGCTTGTCGATATACGGCTGCTCGACGCGCAGCGGCGGGAACTCCGGCTTCTCCACCACGGGTGTGGACAGATCCGCGCCCACGTCGAACAGATCGTTCTGGACCCGGACGAGGACCTTCACGAGCTCGGGGGACAGCTGTCCCAGGGCGATCGCCGTACCGATGACCGCGTTGGCCTCATTGGCGTCGGCGTACGCGGCGATCCTCAGATCGGTCTTGGCGGTGCGGCTCATGTCGCCGAGCGCCGTCGTGCCCTTGTCGCCGGTGCGGGTGTAGATACGCGTCAGATTGACCATACGACCAGCGTAGGGCCTGCTTTCCGGAAGGTCCGTGTACCGACGGTGACGGAGGTGAGCGCCGGAGGTGAGCGTGACCGGGCGGATCGTCCGGCGGATGCTGGAGGGCGGGGAGCCGGGTCCGGTGTCGCGCGAAGCGCTCGTTCCGCTGGACGGCATGGAAGCCGTGCCGTGGGGAAGGTGCTGCCGCGGGGGAAGGTGCTCAAGTACGCGGTGCGCGGCGCCTGATGGGCCCCGCCGGTGTGATGTCCGTCATGTGAGACGTGACGCGCATCTCTTCACCGTCACTGGACCGTCCGCGACCGCTAACCTCCCGCAGAGAGCTCAATGTAAACGGGTGTTAAGGCTGAACAGAAGCCGAACAAGAAACGTGGGGTGCGTCGTGGCAAGGAAGCTCGCCGTCATCGGGGCCGGACTCATGGGGTCCGGTATCGCGCAGGTCTCGGCGCAGGCGGGCTGGGACGTCGTCCTGCGGGATGTCACCGACGCGGCGCTGGCCAGGGGCATCGACGGGATCAGGGCCTCGTACGGCAAGTTCGTCGCCAAGGGCAAGCTCGAAGAGGCCGACGCCGACGCGGCGCTCGCCCGGATCACCACGACCACCGACCTGGACGCCGCCGCCGACGCGGACATCGTCGTCGAGGCCGTCTTCGAGAAGCTCGATGTCAAGCACGAGATCTTCCGTACGCTCGACAAGCTCGTAGGGGACGACACCGTCCTCGCCTCCAACACCTCGGCGATCCCGATCACCAAGATCGCGGCCGTTACCGAGCGTCCGGAACGCGTCGTCGGTACGCACTTCTTCTCGCCGGTGCCGCTGATGCGCCTCTGCGAGCTGGTGCGCGGCTACAAGACGAGCGACGAAACCCTCGCCAGGGCACGGCAGTTCGCCGAATCGGTGGACAAGACCTGCATCGTCGTCAACCGCGATGTGGCGGGCTTCGTGACCACGCGGCTGATCTCCGCCCTCGTCGTCGAGGCCGCCAAGCTCTACGAGTCGGGCGTCGCGTCCGTCGAGGACATCGACACCGCCTGCAAGCTGGGGTTCGGCCACGCCATGGGCCCGCTCGCCACCGCCGACCTGACGGGCGTCGACATCCTGCTGCACGCGACCGACAACATCTACACCGAGTCGCAGGACGAGAAGTTCGCACCGCCGGAGCTGATGCGCCGGATGGTGGACGCGGGTGACATCGGGCGTAAGAGCGGGCAGGGGTTCTACAAGCACTGAGCCGTGTCACCGGTACCCGCTCATCACCCCACAGGGTGAATTCGATATCGGTTCGCTTACAGACGGCAACTTCTTGGGCCGCGCGGCAGTCAGTTGTTGGAAGACGGAACAGACTACGGAGCACGGAAAGTACTCTCGGGGAGCGCATATGCACATCAGGGGCGACCACGCCGAGCTGGTCGTCGGGGGCCGCCTCGACGTACGCAGCGCGGCGGACGCCCGTACGGTCCTGCACTCGGCGGTCGACGACGGAGTCGGCGATCTGGTGCTCGACCTGACCGCACTGGACTCCTGGGACGCCACGGGACTCGGCGTCATCATGGGAGCCCACCGACGCGCGGGGCGGTGCGGCCGTAGGCTTGTGCTGCGCGGTGTCCCGCCGCAGATGCAGCGACTGCTGGTGGCGACCCGATTGCACCGCATTCTCGCCATCGAGGGTGGAATCGCCGCAGAATCGCTCCCTCGGGTCTGACCGCCCACATCACACAATTCTCATGAGATCGTGATGTCTTGGACGGCGTGGTACCCCGGCTGGACGCGGATACCCTGCTGAGGTCTAGGGTTCGGCCGTCTGCCGATTGACTGACCCGTAGACGCAGACACCGGCACCAGAAGCGACAGATGGGCGTGTGAGGCCGGGGGCATCGCACGCCACGATCTGGGGAGCTTTTCACCATGGACCCGATAGACCGGGGACCGGAAGAGTACGGCCACGACGAACGCGCGGGTGAGAGCGCGGACTCGGCACGTCCGCCGCGCGCCGAGATCGTGCCCGCGGCCGGGCCCGCCGTCCCTTCCCACGTCACCTCCGCCCATGTCACCCCGGCGCCGGCGCATCTCAAGGGCGCCGGGCCGGTCACCACCCCACCGCCCGCGCGCACGGTCCAGCTCATCTCCGGCGAGTACCTGCTGACCGTCAACCCCGTCGACGGCAGCGAGATCGAGCTCTGCCCGCCCGGCAGACAGCCCGACGCCCCCGTGCGGCGCACCGCCGCCGAACGCGCCGATCTCCAGCGCGCGGGCCGGCCCTCCGTACCGCCGGGACCCGCCGCACCACCCCTTCCGCTGCTGGAGCGCGGTGCCGAACGGGAGCGGCTGGCGGGGCTGCTGGGGCGCGGCCGGTCCGTACGCCTCACCGGCGCCCCGGGCTCCGGACGTACCGCACTGCTCGAAGCCGGCGCCGCGGACTGCGCGGACCTCGCGCCCGACGGGGTCGTACGCCTCTCGGGCCACCGACGCACCACCACCGAGCTGCTGTACGAGCTGTACGCGGCCGTCCACCACTCCGCGCTCTGCCGCCCCGACCGCGCGGGACTGCTGGAACGGGTCCATGGCATCGGCGCGGTCGTCGTCCTGGACGATCTGGAGCTGGGCGGGGAGGCGCTGGACGAACTCCTCGCCGCGACGCCCGAATGCGCCTATCTGCTGGCCGCGGCCCCCGACACCGACCCGCCCTCCGCTGACGCGGGCCTGGAGGAGGTCGCCCTGGGCGGTCTCGGCCGTGGCTCCTCGCTGGAGCTGCTCGAGCGCGTCGTCGAACGGGGCCTCACCGACGAGGAGGCGAACTGGGCGGGTGACCTCTGGTTCGAGTCCGAGGGCCTGCCGGTGCGCTTCGTCCAGGCGGGCGCGCTGCTGCGGCAGCGCGACCAACTCCGCGGCAGCTCCGAGGCATCCGACGAGTTCGAGCCCTTTGTCCGGCCTTTCGAGCGGATCTCCGACGACACGCCGCCGCACGCCGCCCGCACCCCCGACGGCTACGACATCCCGCTGCCCACCCTCGGCGAGGGCGCCGCGCCCGCGGTCCTGCTCGCCTCCCGGCTGAGCGAGTCCGCCCGCGCCACCCTGCGCTTCGCGGTCGCGCTCGGCGGTGAAGTCCCGCACCAGGCACATCTGCCGGCCCTGGTGGGCGACACCCACGCGGACGCCGCGCTCGGCGAACTGATGAGCTGCGGTCTCCTCACCCCGGTCGGCGCGCGCTACCGGCTCGCCCCGGGCGTCGTCGCGCAGTTGGAAGCGAAGGGGTACGCGGACGACGCCGTGGCCCACGCGCACACCGCGGCCCAGCACTACGCCTGGTGGGCGGGGCACCCCTCGGTCACCCCCGAACGCGTCGCCGCCGAGGCGGACGCCATCCTCGCGGCGATGGGTCCGCTGGTCCCGGGACAGGAGTCGGGACACCCGAGCGCGGCCGTCCTGCTGGCCCGCAGCGCGGCGCCCGCCTTCCTGGCGGGGCTCCACTGGGGCGCCTGGGAACGTGTCCTGCGGTCCGGCTCCGAGGCCGCCAGGATCGCCGGAGAGGTCGCGGAAGAGGCGTACTTCCACCACGAGTTGGGCATCCTCGCGCTCTGCGTCGGAAATCTGGACCGGGCCCGCGCGGAGCTGGAGGCGTCGATCGGTATGCGCGGGGCCGTCGCCGACAAGATCGGCACGGTCGCGGGACGCAGGGCGCTGGCGCTGGTCACCGACCGCGAGACGGGCCGGCCCGGCACGTCCGCGCCGCTCGCGCCGCCGGCGTTGCCGCGGGGGATGGGCGAGGCGGCGCCGTTGGGCTCGGGGCCCGGGTTCGGCTCCGACGCGGCCCCGGTCCCGGCCTCGGCCTCGGACGAGGGCATGACGCTGGTGACCCGGCGCGAGCCCCCGTCGCCCGGACCCGGCACCGTCCCGGCGCCCGTACCCCACCGCCGCCGCCCGGCGCTCGGCGCCCGCCGCAACCTGGTCGCGGCGGGAGCGGGCGCGGTACTCGCGGCCGTCCTGGGCACGGTGGTGACGCTCGGCGCGACCTCGGGCAGCGACAACACCCCGACGGACAGGGGCGGTACGGGACAGTCCCCGGACACGTACGACGGCGAAGGCGACCTGCCGGCCGACCAGCCCGCCGACGACGTGCCCCCGAACCCGGACGCCCAACTCCCCGCGCCGAGCACCTCGGGAAGCGCCGTCCCCTCGGACAGCGCGAGTCCGTCCGACTCGGCGTCACCGTCGGGCACACCGTCGGACAGCGCCTCGTCCCCCGGCGACACGCCATCGGAGCCGGACACCCCGTCCACGCCCACGTCGAAGCCCCCGACCACGTCGAGCAAGCCGCCGACCAGCCCGTCGACCCCGCCGTCGTCACCGCCCCCGACCCCGAGCGAGGACCCGACGGAAGACCCCACGGACAGCCCGCCACCACCGTCGTCCCCCCAGACGACGGTGAGCGGGCCGAACCCGGCGCTGTCGGAATCCTCGCCGGAACCAACGGAGGCGTAGGCCGGCGTAGCCGGCGGGGGCGGTGCGGGGTGCCTTCGTCTTTGGCCGGGGGCCGGCTTCCGGGGGCGGGTGTTCCCGGGTGCCGCTCCGGGCCTCGCGCCCGGGACGGCATGCTGTGCTGCGCGAGGGGGCTCCGGCACCACCCACCGCACCCCGGACAACGCCCCCCGCCGGATGGCGAAACCGACGGGAGGCGAAACGGCGCACCGTCAGAACAAGCGCAGCTTGTCGTCCTCGATGCCCCGCAGACCGTTGTAGTCCAGCACCACGCACCCAATGCCCCGGTCCGTCGCCAGTACCCGTGCCTGCGGTTTGATCTCCTGCGCCGCGAACAGCCCCCGCACCGGCGCCAGATGAGGGTCGCGGTTCAGCAGCTCCAGGTAGCGCGTCAGCTGTTCCACGCCGTCGATCTCACCGCGTCGTTTGATCTCCACCGCCACCGTCACGCCGTCCGCGTCCCGGCACAGGATGTCCACCGGGCCGATCGCCGTCGGGTACTCGCGGCGGATCAGGGTGTAGCCCGCGCCGAGCGTCTCGATTCGGTCGGCGAGCAGCTCCTGAAGGTGTGCTTCTACGCCGTCTTTGATGAGGCCGGGATCGACGCCCAGTTCGTGCGAGGAATCGTGGAGGACCTCCTCCATGGTGATGATCAATTTCTCGCCCGCCTTGTTCACGACGGTCCACACGCCGGCGTCCGCGTCGGCGCCTTCCTTCAGCGTGCAGGGCGGTGACATCCAGTTGAGGGGTTTGTACGCCCGGTCATCGGCGTGGATCGACACACTGCCGTCGGCCTTGACCAGGATGAGACGGGGTGCGGAGGGCAGGTGGGCGGTGAGCCGGCCCGCGTAGTCGACGGAGCAGCGGGCAATGACGAGACGCATGGTCGGCAACGCTACTCGACTGCCGGCGCCGCGCGCGATTCGCCCCGGAAGCCCTCTTCGTTATTGGCCGGTTGTGTTCCCATTCTGCTGGTGTGGTCCGGACAGCGCGCCTAACGTGGATGCAGGAGGTCGCCGGTCGTGCACGCTGCGTCGTCGTCCCCTCCTTCCCTGCCCGTAAGACCCCGCCTCCCGGGGTCGCGAGAGGAGAACCCATGTCGCTCGACGTCTCACCGGCACTGTTGGATCAGGCCGAGCGAGGCGAGGTCGACGAAGCGGCTTTCGTCGACTGCGTCCGGACCTCCCTGCCTTACGCATGGGAGATGATCAGTTCTCTGGTGGCACAGCTGAAGGTGGACGGTGGACAGTTCGCCGACAACCAGACGCCCCCGCCGGACGAGCAAGCACGTGGTCAGCTGTTGCGCGCGCTCGCGAGTGATGCCATTCGCGGTGCGCTGCAGCGTCACTTCGGGGTGCGTCTCGCATTCCAGAACTGCCACCGCGTCGCGGTGTTCCCGCTGGACTCCTCGGTCGACGAGCGGCTGATCCGCTTCACCTCGGTGAGGGGTCAGTTGCTCAACCAGTCACCCGAACTCCGGGACTGCTGACGCCTCTTGCTGCCGCTCCGCACCGTGTCCGACGGCCATGGTGTCGGAGCGGCAGCGTCGCTCAGGCGAGTTGGGGCAGTACGTCCGCGCCCAGCCGCCGTACGTTCTCCTCCGTCGTCGCCAGATCGCCCGAGCCCTCCATGAGCAGCGCGAAGCGGGTGATGCCGGTGCGTTCCGAGGTGGCCGCCAGCCGGTCCGCGGCCAGTCGGGGCGGGCCCACCGGATGGAGGTCGCGGAGCAGTTCGGTGTACTCCACCGGGTCCCGCATCGCCCGGATTCTGCCGTCGACCGTGACATGGGCGCCGAGGCCCTGGCGCAGCCAGCCGGGCATCGCCTTGACGAGCGTCTCGCTCGCCTCCGCGCGGCTGTCGGCGATCTGCGCCACCCCTGCCGACACATGCGCGGCGTAGGCGATCTCTTCCGCGGTACGGCCCGCCGCGCGCGCGTGCGTACGCCACAGGGCGACCATCTCCGCCTTCTCCTCGTCGCCGCAGTGCATGCCGAGGAGCATCGGCAGGCCGTGCTCGGCGGCCAGTCTGACGCTCTTGGGCGAGGTGCAGGCCATGACCGTCTCGGGGCCCGTGCTCGGTTCGATCAGCTCGTCGGGGCGCGGTACGACGGGGACCTCGCGGAAGCGGAAACGTTCCCCCGATGCCCCCACACGCGGCTCGCGCAGCCAGCGCAGCAGCAGGGCGAGGGATTCCGGGAAGTCCTCCTCGTAGGCGCGCAGGCCGTTGCCGAAGACCTCCAGGTCGACCCAGGGGCCGCCGCGCCCCACACCGAGCGTGAACCGGCCGCCGGAGACGAGATGCAGCAGCGCCGCCTGCTCGCCGAGCGCCACCGGATGCACGTTCGGCAACACGCTGACCGCCGTTCCCACCCGGATGTGGTGAGTACGGCCGAGCAGCACCCCGGCCAGGGTCACGGCCGACGGACAGACGCCGTACGGCACGAAATGGTGCTCGGCGAGCCAGACCGAGTCGAGACCGGATTCCTCCACCAGCTCGGTGGTGCGCACCGCACGGTGCAGCGCCTCCCCCTGTCCCTGGCCCGGGAACTGGGCGGCCAGTACAAAAGCTCCAACACGCATCGCCTTCTGCCTCCTTGCGGCCGACGCGACTCCCCTACGGGCAACAACGTCTGACACGTGCCAAGGGCACGGTCCGGTCTGGAAATTCTTGCGATTGTCCGGTCAGTGCCTTCCGTGCGCATGGCGGACTCATGCCGCGAGGTACGTGTACCCCGTGTCGCGGGCCGTAGGCTGGAGTGGAACCGTGCTGTCTGCCCCGTGAGGTGTCCTGTGTCCCCGCGCCGCAACCGCCCCCGAGGCGGCGAGAACCCGACCGAGCGAGCAGGCGAGGCGGGGGACCGGTACGGCGGCTTCCAGCGGTCGGAGTTCTGGCAGGGCGAGAGCTGGTCGGTGCGCCATGTCGCCGGGGCGAGCGCCGCGGGCAAGCGCTACCGCTGCCCCGGCTGCGACCAGGAGATCCCCGGCGCGCTGCCGCATGTGGTGGCCTGGCCCGAGTACGGCGGTGTCGACGACCGGAGGCACTGGCACCAGGCGTGCTGGAACGCGAAGGACCGCCGCACCACGCGGGTGCAGCGGTCCCGTAACGGGCCGAAGTACTGAGCGACGCGCGGAAGTCAGGAGGGGGGACGGCTCAGACGTCGCGCTTGTCCAGCGCGAAGAACGCCGCCACCATCGCGATCGCCGTCACGCCCAGCAGGATCCACAGCGGCTCCCAGCCCGAAGGCCCCGAGACGCGGGCATCGGTGCTGTAGAACGCCGCCATCTGGTTCGGGATCGAGTAGTTGAACAGGCCCTCGCGCAGACTCGTGAGCGACTGCGAGAACATGAACATCGCGAGCACCAGCGGCAGCAGCACCACACCGATCATGACGGTGATCGCCCCGGCGGAGTGCCGGATCAGCGTGCCGACCCCCAGCGAGAGCAGCCCGAGCGTCGCCATATAGAGGCTGACCCCGACCGTCGCCCGCAGCCAGTCCCCACCGCCGGGCGACTCCGCGCCCAGGATCGAGAGCTGGAGCGCCGACACCGTCATCGTGATCACCAGTGAGATCACGAAGACCAGCAGGAAGAAGACCAGCGACTTGGCCGCCAGCACCCTGCTCCGGCTCGGGCAGGCGGTGAGGGTCGTACGGATCATGCCCGTGCCGTACTCCGAGGTGATCGTCAGCACGCCCAGCGTGATCACGCACATCGAGCCGAGCAGCACACCGAAGAAGCCGAGGGCGAGCACTTCCTGGCCACTGGGGACTACCGGCTCGCTCGAGACCGCGGAGACCACCAGGGCCGTGAGCAGCCCGATGCCCAGCATCAGCACGATCATGACGCCGAGGGTCCACATCGTGGACCGCACGGAACGGAGCTTCGTCCACTCGGAGGCCAGGGCGTCGCCGAGATGGGCCCGGCGGACCGGGATCGGCGAGGTGTAGCCGGCCGAGGGGCCGCCCTGCCACTGCGGGGCGTGCTGTGGCGCCTGGGGCTGCGGAGGCTGCTGGTACGGGGTCGTCATCGGGCGTCCTCGTTGCTGTCGCGCTTCGTCATGTCTGCGGCGGATGCCGCCGCGGGGGCGGCCGGCGGTGCGGACGCGGGGGCGGGGGCGGGAGCCGACGTCGGTGCCGAGGCCGGGGGAGCCCCCGCGTACGGGTTGGCTCCGGGGGGCGGCGGGGCGTACCAGCCCTGCTGCGGCACCTCCGGGACGACGGGCGCCATGGAGCCCTGTGGCGGCCCGTAGCCGGGCTGGTAGGGCGGCTCGAAGCCGGCCAGCGCGTCGGCCGTCGAACGGTAGTCCACGGCGCCCTGGGTCATCCGCATGTACGCCTCCTCCAGCGAGGCCTGGTGCGGCGAGAGCTCCCAGAGCCGTACCTCCGCCTCGTGCGCCAGATCACTGATCCGCGACAGCGGCAGCCCCATGATCCGCAGGGCGCCGTCCGGCTCGGACAGCACCTGGCCGCCCGCCTCCGCGAGGGACGTGGCCAGCTTCTCGCGCCGCTGGGGATCGGTCTCCGGGGTACGCACCCGCGCGAAGTCCGCCGAGTTGGCCGAGATGAAATCCTTTATCGTCATATCGGCGAGCAGCTGACCTCGCCCGATCACGATCAGATGGTCGGCGGTCACCGCCATCTCGCTCATCAGATGGGACGAGACGAAGACGGTACGGCCCTCGGCGGCCAGCTGCTTCATCAGATTCCGGACCCAGAGGATCCCCTCCGGGTCGAGACCGTTCACCGGCTCGTCGAACAGCAGCACCTGCGGATCGCCGAGCAGCGCCGCCGCGATACCGAGCCGCTGGCCCATACCGAGCGAGAAGCCCTTGGAACGCTTCCCGGCCACGTCCTGGAGGCCGACGACCCCGAGCACCTCGTCGACCCGGGCGGCCGGGATCCCGGAGAGCTGGGCCAGCGACAGCAGGTGATTGCGCGCGCTGCGCCCGCCGTGCACCGCCTTGGCGTCGAGCAGCGCGCCCACCTGGCGCGGTGCGTTCGGCAGCTGCCGGAAGGGATGCCCGCCGACCCGTACCTGTCCGGCGGTCGGCTGGTCCAGCCCGAGGATCATCCGCATCGTCGTCGACTTGCCGGAACCATTGGGGCCCAGGAACCCGGTGACGTATCCGGGCCGTACCTGGAAGGAAAGGTTGTACACGGCCGTCTTGGCGCCGTAGCGCTTCGTCAGGCCGATTGCCTCGATCATTCTCCAGCCCCATCGACAGGTCAGGTCGTCGGGGCAGTGGCCGTTCCTGACCTAAAGCCCCCGTGAGAGTTACGAGGATATCCGTGCCTTGACGGTTCCGGCCAAGTCGTTACGACGGGGCGTCGCGGGGTGGTTCCCTCGTACGAGGTGCTGCGGAGTGGTGCGAGGAGCGGTGTCCTCGGCACGAGCCTACGCGTCCCGCTTCCGCATGACCGCGTACCCGCCCGCCAGCGCGGCCAGCACCCACAGGGCCATGATCCCGAGACCGGCCCATGGTCCGTAGGGGGCCGGACTGGAGTTCATCGCGTTGGGGACGACCTGGGTGATCTGGCGGCCGGCCTGGTCGGGGAAGTACCGGGCGACCTCCTTGGCGCCGGGAACCGCCGCCAGGATCTGCGAGACCAGGAAGAAGAACGGCATCAGAATGCCGAGCGAGAGGACGGAGCTGCGCAGCATCGCCGCGACCCCCATCGAGAAGAGCGCGATCAGCGTCATGTAGAGCCCGCTGCCGATCACCGCGCGCAGCACGTTCGGCTCGCCGATGGTCGTACCGTGCTCGCCGAGCAGCGCCTGGCCCACGAAGAACGCCAGGAACCCCGTCAGCACCGCGACCACCAGCGCCAGCACCCCGGCCACCAGGATCTTGCAGAAGAGGAACGTGCCGCGTCGCGGTACGGCGGCCAGCGAGGTGCGGATCATGCCCGAGGTGTACTCGGAGCCGACCACCAGCACCCCGAAGACCACCATCGCCAGCTGACCGAGAACCGTTCCCGAGAAGCTGGTGTACGTCGGGTCGAAGGTGGCCCGCTCCTCCAGGGAGAGATCACCGAACTGGGAGTTCAGCACCGCGGACAGCGCGGCGCCCAGGGCCACGGTCACCACCAGGGCGCTGATCAGCGTCCAGGTCGTGGAGGAGACCGTACGGATCTTGGTCCACTCGGACCGGAGGACCGCCGGTACCGATGCCATGTCAGATCCCCTCGCCCCGCCGGTCCCCGCCCCACTGGGGGCCCGCGGGTCCGGGCCCGCCGCCGGGGCCCGCCCGGGCGTGATACTCCACGGACTCCGCCGTCATCCGCATGAACGCCTCTTCGAGCGAGGCGCGCTGGAAACTCAGCTCGTGCAGCACGATCCCGTGCCGGGCGGCCAGTTCCCCCATCTCCTCGGTGGACGCCCCGTCGACTTCCAGGACGCCGCCCTCGGCCTCGACGACGGTGAACCCCTCGTCGCGCAGGACGCCTTCGAGCCGTGCGCGCTGCGGCGAGCGCAGTCGCGTGTAACCGCGGGAGTTCTCATGGATGAAGTCGGCCATCGAGGTGTTCGCCAGCAGCCGGCCCTGGCCGATCACGATCAAATGGTCGGCGGTCAACGCCATTTCGCTCATCAGATGGCTGGAAACGAAGACCGTGCGTCCCTCGCGGGCCAGACTCTTCATCAGATTGCGTACCCAGTGGATGCCTTCGGGGTCCAGACCATTCACCGGTTCGTCGAACATCAGGATCTCGGGATCGCCCAGGAGCGCGGAGGCGATCCCGAGCCGCTGCCCCATTCCGAGGGAGAAACCTTTCGGCTTCTTCTTCGCGACGGTGCTCAGCCCGACCATGTCCAGCACCTCGTTCACCCGGCTCGCCGGGATGCGATTGCTCTGCGCCAGACACAGGAGATTGTTGTACGCGGTGCGCCCGCCGTGCATGGCCCTGGCCTCCAGCAGCGCACCGATGTGCTTGAGCGGCTCCGCCAGCTCGCGGTAGTGCCTGCCGTCGATCCGTACCGAGCCACTGGTCGGGTTGTCCAGGTCGAGCATCATCCGCATCGTGGTCGACTTGCCCGCGCCGTTGGGGCCCAGAAAGCCCGTCACCACCCCCGGTCTCACCCGGAAGGAGAGCCGATCGACCGCCACTTTGCGGCCGAAGCGTTTGGTGAGCCCGTGGACCTCGATCATGCGGACCAACCTAAGGCGGCACAAAGCCCCCCGCCACCGGAGTGGCGAGGGGCGTCGCGCGATCGTTGTCCGGCCGGAAGAACGTTCCCGGCCGGGCGGTCGCCCTGGGTCAGCGGGACTGCTGGGCCGGGACGCCGCGCGAGATCGGCTCGTCGTCGGCCGGGGTGCCGGCGGCGGCCACCGCGGCACCGGTCAGCGTGGCCAGCATCTCGCGGACGTTGGTCAGCTGGGCGTTGATCGAGTCGCGGCGGTTGGTGAGCGCCGCCAGCTCGCGCTCCGACTCGCTGCGGATCCGGTCGGCCTTGGCGTTCGCGTCCGCCACGATGTCCTCGGACTGACGCTGGGCCGTCTCGACGGTCTGACGCGCCCGGCGCTCCGCGTCCGTACGCAGCTTCTCGGCCTCCAGACGCAACTGCTCGGCGCGGTGCTCGATCTCGGCCAGACGCTTCTCGGCCTTCGCCTGACGCGACGCCAGGTCGCGCTCCGACTGCTCACGCCGCTTGGCGAGGTTCGTCTCGAAGTCCGCGGCGGCCTGGGCGGCCTTGGCGCGGGTCTCCTCGAAGAGCGCGTCGGCCTCCTCGCGCTTGGACTGCGCGTCCTTCTGCGCCTCCGAGCGCAGCGTAGAGGCGTCACCCTTCGCCTTCTCGACGATACGGACGCCCTCGTCCTCGGCCTTGGCCTTGCGCTCCGAGGCGAACGACTCGGCGTCGTTGCGCACCTGCTGCGCCGCCGACTCGGCCAGCTCGCGGTGCTGTTCGGCCGCGCGGCGGGCCTCCTCGCGCAGGTCCTTCGCCTCCTCCTCGGCGAGGCGGAGGATCTTCTCGACGCGGGCGCCGAGACCGGCGTACGACGGCTCCGCGTCGCTGACCTGGGCCTGGGCGTTCTGCGTTTCGAGGTGGAGCTCCTCGATGCGCTTTTCCAGAGAGGTGATGCGGGCCAGAGCACTGTCACGGTCGGCGACGAGTTTGGTAATGCGGTCGTCCACCTGACCGCGGTCGTAACCACGCCGCACGAGCTCGAAGCCGAATGGGGAGGAAGTGTCGCTCATGGGGTTCCTGTCGAATGAGACCGGTGAGGTGATAGGGGGAATCCTAGGGGCCGAAGCGGCGTGTCATCGAGCTGATGCGGGTTTGATATGGAGAATGTCCAGCCTTTTGAGTGGCAAGTGCCTCTCCCGGCCGTGTCGGCCGCGTCATGGGCACTAACCGTCTGAAGATTTTCCACTCGAACGGGTGATCCCCGCCGCCGCACCGGCCTTGACCGGGTTGTCCTTCGCGGGCACGGCAGGTGCCTCGAACGACTCCAACGCTTCGAGTACGTCCTGAACACGGGAGATCTCGGCCTGGATGTCCTCCCGTCTGCGGACCAGTACATCGAGTTCGCGTTTGCCCTCGTCGACCGTCCGTTTGGCGTGTTGCGCGGCGTCCGCGCGCAACTTCTCGGCTTCTCTGATGAGTTCGGCCTTCTTCAGCTCTGCTTCCTTGAGCAGCCCCTCGGCCTTCTTCACGGCGGCGATACGGACCTTGCTCGCCTCCGAACCTGCCTCGGCCACCAGCTCCTTGGCCTTCGACTCGGCCTCCGCGCGCTGCTCGTTGGCCGCCTTCATCAGATTGTCGACGCGCTCGCCCGCGGTTCTCAGCTGCTCGGACGTCTCGCGCCTGGCCCGCTCGTGCAGTTGCTCGATCTCGCTCTCGGCACGCACGCGCAACTCCTCGGCCCGTTCCCGGACCGCCGTCGCGTCCCTGCGCGCGCCGACGAGCAGTTCGTCCGCGTCCGTACGGGCCCTCTCCACCAGGGAGTTGCCCTCGACGGTGGCCTCCGCGGTGATACGGCCCGCCTCCTTGCGGGCGGCCCCCACCATCGTATCGGCCTGCGTCTCGGCCTCGGTGGCGGCCCGAAGCGCCTCCTCCTGGGCCTTGTTGATGAGCTGGTCGGCCTGTTCGGCGGCGTCCGAGCGGCGCTTGGCCGCGTCCTTGCGCGCCTCGTCCAGGAGCCAGTCCGTCTCCTCCTGGGCCTCGTTCCTGAGCCGTTCCGCCGCGGCCTCGGTCTCCCGCTTGAACTGCTCGGCGTCGGCCCGCAGCCGCTCGGCGGCCTGCTGTGCGGCGCCCACCGTCTCGGCGGCCTCCGCGCGCATCCGCTCGGCCTCGCTCGTGGCCTCCCCGATGAGCCGGTCGGCCTGGCCGGCGGCGTCGCGGCGCATCCGGTTGGCGTCCTCGCGGGCCTCGGCGCGGGCACGGGCCGCGTCCTGCTCCGCCGAGGCGAGTGAGTCCGACGCCTCGGTCCGTACCCGCTGCGCGTACTCGGCGGTGTCGGCACGCAGCCGCTCCGCCTCGGCGATCGCCTCGCCGACCGTGCGCTCGGCGAGCGCCTGCGCGGCGTCCGCGTCGTCCTGGGACCGCAGCCGGATCCGGTTGGCGTCCTCGCTGGCGCGCTCCCGCTCCGCGTACGCGTCCGCGCGTACCCGGTCGGCCTCCTCCTGCGCCTCCGTCTTCGTCCGCTCGGCCGCGTGCTCGGCGGCGGCCCGCAGCCCGGTGATCTCCTGCTCGGCCTGGTCCTGGAGACCGGCGACGGAGTCCCGTACCTGCTGAGCGGTCTGCTCGGCGGCGGCCACCAGCTCCGTGGCGCGGTAGTCCGCCTCCGAGACCAGCCGCTGCGCCTCGGTCTGGGCCTCCTCGACCCGGTTACGGGCCGAGGCGAGCAGCTCCTCGCTCTGCTCGCGGGCCCGCTCGCGCTCCTGGTCCGCCTCCGCGCGGGCGGCCGTCAGCGTCTCCTCGGCCTCGCGACGGCGACGGGTCGCCTCCTCCTGCGCGGCGGCCAGCGCCTCGGCGGCCCCGGTGCCGACCCGCTCGGCGGCGGCCGCGGCCTCGGCCCTGATCCGGTCGGCGCTCTCCTGCGCCTCGGTCTTGAGCCGCTCCGCCTCCGTGGCGGCCTCGGCGCGCAGCCGTACGGCCGCGGTCTCCGCCTCGGCGCGCGACTGCGAGGCGTCGGCGGCGGCCTCGTCACGCAGCCGCTCCGCCTCCTGCTCGGCCTGTGCCTGGAGCGTACGGATCCGCTCCGCGGCCTCGGCGCGCAGCCGCTCGGTCTCCTCCGCGGCCTCGCGCCGGATCCGCTCGCTCTCGGCGCGGGCGTCGGTGAGCGCCTCCTCGGCGGAGGACAGCCGCTGCTCCGCCTCCGTGTGCAGCCGCGTCAGCTCGCCGGCCGCCTCGGCCTTACGGGACTCGACGCCCCGCTCGGTCTCCTCGCGCAGCTCGGCCGCGGCCTGCTCGGCGGCGGACTTGGTGGCCTCGGCCTGTTCCTCGCCCTCGGCGCGCATCCGATCGGCCTCGGCGCGGGTGCGCTCCAGGGTCTCCTCGGCCTGCCGGCGCAGCGTCGTGGCGCGCTCGATGGCTTCGGTACGTACCCGCTCGCTCTCGGCGGTGGCGCCGGAGCGCACCTCGTCGGCGTCCGCCTTGGCCTTCGTCAGAAGTTCCTCGGCGGACTTGGCGGCCTCCTCGATCTTCTGGACCGCCTCGCGGCGCGCCTCGCCGCGGATCCGCTCACCCTCCGCGACCGCCTCGGCCCGCAGCTGTTCGGCCTCGCCGCGCAGCCTGCGCGCCTCCTCCTGCAGCTCGACCGTCTTGGCGCGGTACTCCTTGGTGTCGTCCTTGGCCGCGCCCTTGAGCTGGTCGGCCTGTTCCGCCGCCTCGCCGCGCAGCCGGTCCGCCTCGGCCTCGGCCTCGTGGCGGATCCGCTCGGCCTCCTCGCTCGCGGACTTGGTGGTGGCCTTCGCGTCGTCGGACGCCTTGGTCAGCACCTCCTCCGCGGTACGGGCCGCCTTGGCCAGCTGGGCCGCGGTGTCCTCGGCGGCGACCGTACGGGCCTTCTCGGCGGCCTCCGCGACCAGCTTCTCGGCCTGTGCGCGGGCGTCGGCGAGCGCCTGCTCGGCCTCGGCCTTGGTCGCCTCGGCATCCTGCGTCGCCTCACCGACCAGCCGCGCGATCTCCGACTTGGCGGTACGCGTGCGCTGCTCGTTCTGCGACTCGGCGGCGGCCAGCCGCTTGACCGCGGTCTCCTTGGCCTCCGCGGCGACCTTCTCCGCCTCGGCGCGGGCCTCCCGCAGCCGCTCCTGCGCCTCCTGCATCCGCTGCTCGGCCGCGCGGCCCAGCTCGGCGGCCTGCTGGCGGGTCTGGTCGGCCTCGGCGGTGGTGGACGTACGCAGCTGCTCGGCGTGGCTGGTGGCCTCCTGCGCCTGCGAGGAGGCGGCGTTCAGCAGCCGCTCGGCGTCCCTGCGGGCCCGCAGCAGGATGGCTTCGGCTTCCGAACGGGCCGACTCGGACTCCGCGCCCAGCCGCCGCCGCGCCTCCTCGGTGACCCGGGCGGCCTCCGCGCGGGCGGCGGCCAGGGACTGCTCCGCCTCGGCGCGGGACTCGTCGAGCAGCCGCCGGGCCTGGGATTCGGTCCGGGCACGCAGCTGCTCGGCCCAGGCGACGTTCTCGTTGACATGCGACTCGACGGTCTGCCGGCGCTCCGCCAGCTCCTGGTCGAGCCGCTGCCTGCGCTGGACCGCCTCGGCGTGCAGCTCTGCCTGGAGCCTGGCCTGGTGCTCGGCGTGCTCCTGGAGGATGCGCTGCGTCTGGGCGCGCGCGTCCCGCAGCTCGCGCTCGGCGTCCGCGCGCATCTGCTCCGCCTGCATCTGGGCGTTACGCAGGTGCTGTTCGGCCTGATAGCCGAGGTCCCCGCTGTCGTACGACGAGGGACGGGTCGCCAGCGTGCGGCGTGCCTCGTGGAGCTTGGCGCGCAAGACCTCGACCTGGTAACCGAGGTCCTCGGCGTGCTGGACGGCCTTCTCCCGCGCGGTCTTCAGCCGGTCCATCTCGGCTTCGAACCGCGAGAGGTGGTCGTCGTCAGCTCGGTGGCTCTCCTGGCGTTCGTAGCCCCGCACTGCGCGGTCCCATCCGTCCCCTGGTCGCAACTGCCCAATTGAGCACCGTTCGCGGCGAACGGCCCCCCGGGGAATGGTGACAGATCTACGGCAGGGGCGCGGCCCCGGCCCGGCCCCGGCCCGGAGCGCCCCACTCTACCGGGCCGGGAATCCTTAAGGTCAGTGCTCCGGGCGGGAGGTGACCAGTTCTGTGAGTACGCCGTGGCAGTCCTTGGGGTGGAGGAACGTGATGCGGGAGCCCATGGAGCCGGTGCGCGGCTCGTCGTACAGAACGCGTACGCCCTTGTCACGGACCGCCTGGGCGTCACCGTCGACGTCCGCCGTACCGAACGCGATGTGGTGAACGCCCTCACCGTTCTTCGCCAGCCATTTCCCGACGGCGGAATCCTCCCGGATGGGTTCCAGGAGCTGGAGGTACGAAGCCCCGCCGTCGGATGTCTCGTTGATCTTGAGCATGGCCTCCCGGACGCCCTGCTCCTCGTTGACCTCGGTGTGGAAGACCTCGAAGCCGTAGGTCGCCCGGTAGAACTCGACGGTCGTGTCGAGGTCGAAGCAGGCGATTCCGATGTGGTCGATTCGCGTCAGCATGGGGACAGTGCAGCGTCACCGGGGTGATTACGCAACGTGCGCGCGATCACACGCGCTGCCTGGTGACCCGTGGGAGAACGGCTCAGTACATTGAAAGTGCACCTCACTTTGGGGGGACTCCCCCCAAACCCCCCATCTCGTTCACTCCTCAGCTGTACGCAAAGGGGATCGCGTCTCATGTCGGATACGAACACCACCACGTCTGTGATCGTCGCGGGCGCCCGCACGCCCATGGGGCGCCTCCTGGGCTCGCTGAAGTCCTTCTCCGGTGCGGAGCTGGGCGGCTTCGCGATCAAGGCGGCGCTGGACCGGGCCGGGATCAGCGGCGACCAGGTGCAGTACGTGATCATGGGCCAGGTGCTGGGGGCCGGGGCAGGGCAGATCCCGGCACGTCAGGCCGCGGTCAAGGGCGGCATCCCGATGAGCGTCCCCGCGCTCACCGTCAACAAGGTCTGTCTCTCCGGCCTCGACGCGATCGCGCTGGCCGACCAGCTGATCCGCGCCGGCGAGTTCGAGGTGGTGGTCGCGGGCGGCCAGGAGTCGATGACCAACGCCCCGCATCTGCTCCCGAAGTCCCGTGAGGGCTACAAGTACGGCTCCATCGAGATGCTCGACTCGATGGCGTACGACGGACTGACCGACTCGTTCGAGGACATCGCCATGGGTGCCTCGACGGAGAAGCACAACACCCGGCTGGGCATCGAGCGCGCCCCGCAGGACGAGTTCGGCGCGCTCTCCCACCAGCGGGCCGCGGCGGCGCAGAAGAACGGGGTCTTCGAGGCCGAGATCACGCCCGTGGAGGTCCCGCAGCGCAAGGGGGACCCGGTGCTCTTCGCCCAGGACGAGGGCATCCGTGCCGAGACGACGGTGGAGTCCCTGGCCAAGCTGCGGCCCGCGTTCTCCAAGGACGGCACGATCACGGCCGGCACGTCCTCGCAGATCTCCGACGGTGCGGCGGCGGTCGTGGTGATGAGCAAGGCCAAGGCCCAGGAGCTGGGTCTTGAGTGGATCGCCGAGATCGGCGCGCACGGCAATGTGGCGGGCCCGGACAACTCACTCCAGTCCCAGCCGTCGCACGCGATCCAGCACGCGCTGAAGAAGGAGGGCATCGGCGTCGAGGATCTCGACCTCATCGAGATCAACGAGGCGTTCGCGGCCGTCGCGGTGCAGTCAATGAAGGACCTCGGGGTTTCCCCGGAAAAGGTGAATGTGAACGGCGGTGCGATCGCCCTCGGGCACCCGATCGGCATGTCCGGCGCCCGGCTCGTCCTCCATCTCGCGCTGGAGCTGAAGCGGCGCGGCGGCGGAACCGGCGCGGCGGCCCTGTGCGGCGGCGGCGGCCAGGGTGACGCGCTGATCGTGCGCGTGGCCAAGTAGGAACCAAGCGGGAACGAAGCGGTGCGGGTACGGGTACGGACCGAAGGAACGGAGCTGTGATGCAGGACGTCCCCGAGCTGGTGGCTCAGGCACGAGAGGGCCGGCCGCGGGCCGTGGCCCGGCTGATCTCACTGGTCGAGGGGGCGTCCCCGCAGCTGCGCGAGGTGATGGCCGCGCTGGCACCGCTCGCGGGCAACGCGTATGTCATCGGTGTGACCGGATCGCCCGGTGTCGGCAAGTCGACCTCCACCTCCGCGCTGGTCTCCGCGTACCGCAAGGCGGGCAAGCGGGTGGCGGTCCTGGCCGTCGACCCCTCGTCCCCCTTCTCCGGCGGAGCGCTGCTCGGCGACCGCGTCCGGATGTCCGAGCACGCCTCCGACCCCGGCGTCTACATCCGCTCCATGGCCACCCGGGGCCATCTCGGCGGACTGGCCTGGGCCGCGCCGCAGGCGATCCGAGTGCTGGACGCGGCGGGCTGCGACGTGATCCTGGTGGAGACCGTCGGGGTCGGCCAGTCGGAGGTCGAGATCGCCTCCCAGGCCGACACCTCGGTGGTGCTGCTCGCGCCGGGCATGGGCGACGGCATCCAGGCGGCCAAGGCCGGGATCCTGGAGATCGGCGATGTGTACGTGGTCAACAAGGCGGACCGCGACGGCGCCGACGCGACGGCCCGTGAGCTCAACCACATGCTGGGCCTCGGTGAATCCCGGGGCCCCGGCGACTGGCGGCCGCCCATCGTCAAGACCGTCGCCGCGCGGGGCGAGGGCATCGACGAGGTGGTGGAGGCCCTGGAGAAGCACCGCGCCTGGCTGGAGGAGCACGACACCCTCGCTCTGCGCCGCGCCCGCCGCGCCGCCCGCGAGGTGGAGACCATCGCGGTCACCACGCTCCGCGAGCGCATCGGCGATCTGCACGGCGACCGGCGGCTCGGCGCGCTGGCGGAGCGGATCGTGGCGGGGGAACTGGACCCGTACACGGCGGCGGACGAACTGGTGGCGGGGCTGACGGACGGGGCCTGACGGAGCGGGGCCGACGCACCGAACCGCCCGGCCGCGGTGGCCGGGCGGAGGAGCGGGTGGACGGTGCCGGTGAGGGCGGCTCTGCCGTCCCGGTGAGGCGGCGCTCAGCCGTCTCAGTCGTCGTAGCCGTCGTCGTCGTGACCGTCGTGACCGTGGTCGTCGCTGTCGTCGTGACCGTCGTCGTAGCCGTCGTCGTCACCGCGGTCGTCCCGGCTGTCGTCGTAGCGGTCCACGGTGACCTTGCCGGTCTTGGCGTGGACGTTCAGCTCGTGCGCCCGGCCGTCCTTCCCCCGTACGTCGATCTCCCAGAGGCCGTTGTGGTCGTCGTCGATCTCGGCGGAGGTCACCGTGCCGGGTACGGAGGCGAGGGCGGCGGCCGTCGCGCGCTGGACGTCCACGGAGGCGGCGCCCAGCGCGGCACGGTCGTCGCGGTGGTCGTCGTCATCGTCGTCGCTGTCCACCCGCACCCTGCCGGTGGCCCCGTCGACGCGCAGTTCGTACCAGCGGCTGTCCTTCCCGAACAGGTCGATCTCCCAGTGGCGGTCGCTGTCGTCGTCGTCCCGCTCGACGGAGGCCACGGCGCCCGGGTACTCCTTCAGGGCCGCGGCGGCGGCCTCGCTCGCGGTCAGGCTCGTACCGCTCCCCGCGGCCGGCTGCGGCTTCGCCGGCGCACGGTCGTCCTTGCC
Source organism: Streptomyces sp. NPDC102274 (assembly GCF_044766385.1). NCBI lineage: Bacteria > Bacillati > Actinomycetota > Actinomycetes > Kitasatosporales > Streptomycetaceae > Streptomyces > Streptomyces sp. NPDC102274. The sequence goes on from NZ_JBIWLW010000003.1 coordinate 433,909, forward strand.
CCTGCCCTGGGAATCGTCCTGGGAGCCGTCCTGGGAGCCGCCCAGGGAGTCGTCCAGGATGTCGTTCCCGGAGTCGTCCGACGCCGCCCCCAACTGCGCGACCGGCGCGGGCCGCGCCGCCGTACCGGTGGTTTCCCGGCCGTCGTCCCCGCCCATGGCGACCGCCGTGTAGGCGCCGCCGCCGACCAGTGCCGCCGCGGTGATGGCTGAGATGACGAGATTGCGCTTCATGAAGGGTCCTCCCCGAGTCGGTCCGTGTGGAACGACTTCAATGTGGCGGAGGGAAGCTGAAGCCAGCCTGAAGCCACCTGAAGTGATCTTCAGGTTCCGTTTGGGAAGCTGGGGCCATGCGCTTGTTGATCGTGGAGGACGAGAAGCGGCTCGCGGTGTCGCTCGCCAAGGGGCTGAGGGCCGAGGGCTTCGCCGTCGATGTCGTCCACAACGGCCTCGAAGGGCTGCACCGGGCGGGCGAGGGCGTGTACGACCTGGTCGTGCTCGACATCATGCTGCCCGGCATGAACGGCTACCGCGTCTGCGCCGCCCTGCGCGCGGCCGGTCATGACGTACCGATCCTGATGCTCACCGCGAAGGACGGCGAGTACGACGAGGCGGAGGGGCTGGACACCGGCGCCGACGACTATCTGACCAAGCCGTTCTCGTACGTCGTGCTCGTCGCCCGGGTCAAGGCCCTGCTGCGCCGCCGCGGTTCGTCCGGCGCCTCGCCCGTGCTGCGTATCGGGAGCCTCAGCGTCGACACCGCCGCCCGCCGTGTCTTCCGGGACGGAACCGAAGTGGCGCTCACCGCCAAGGAGTTCGCGGTGCTTGAGCAACTGGCGGTCCGGGCCGGCGAGGTGGTCGGCAAACCGCAGATCCTGGAGCACGTCTGGGACTTCGCCTATGACGGCGACCCCAACATCATCGAGGTCTACATCAGCGCCCTGCGGCGCAAGCTCGGCGCCGCGGCCATCCAGACGATACGCGGCGCCGGGTACCGGCTGGTCGCGTCATGAGCGCGGGCGGACGCCGGTTCGCGTCCTCCGTACGGGCCAGGGCCTCGCTCGGCGCGACGGCCGTCGTGGCGGTCGCGCTGGTGGCCGCCGGGATCGCGGTCGTCCTCTCGCTCCGCGCGAACCTCACCGGCCAGGCGGACCGGAGCGCCGACGCCGCGGCGCGTGCGGTCGCCCTGGACATCGCCTCGCTGGTGCCGGACCAGAGGTCGTACGCCGGGCTCGACCTGCCGGACGACACGGAACACCCCGTGCAGGTGACCGACGAGGGCGGCCGACCGCTCAGGGCGAGCGAGGACCTCCAGCGGATCAGCGGTACGGGGGTGTCCGCGGTGACCCCCGCGAAGAGCCCCGCTCCGGGCGACTCCGCCGCGCCGGGTACCGCGGCGCCGGGCACCGACGACGACAGCGGCGACGACGACAACGGTACGGACGACAACGGCGGCGACGACGACGGGGGTGACGACCGGGGCGGGGACGACAACGGGGGCGGGGACGACGATCCCGCGGTCGGCGAGATCAGCGACCGCACCACCTACACCAACGGCAGCGCGACGGTCGACGCCAAGACCGGTGACTATCGCTTCGCCGCGGTCGAGGTGACCGACCGCGCGGGCGAAACGGTCGTCGTCCACGCGGGCGCCTCGCTCGCCGACCGGCAGACCGCGGTCAACACGACCACCGTCTCCATGCTGCTGGGGCTCCCCGCCCTGCTGCTGGTCGTCGGGGGAGTGACCTGGCTGGTGACCCGGCGGGCGTTCCGGCCCGTGGAGGGCATCCGGCGCGAGATGGCGGCCATCACCGCCTCGACGGATCTCTCCCGGCGGGTGCCCGAGCCGGCCACGGACGACGAGGTGGCCAAGCTGGCCCGTACGACCAACGAGACGCTCACCGCGCTGGAGGCCGCCGTCGAACGGCAGCGCCGTTTCGTGGCGGACGCCTCGCACGAACTGCGCAGCCCCATCGCCTCGCTCCGTACCCAGCTCGAAGTGGGCGACGCCTACCCGGAGTTGATGGATGTGCCCGGCGCGGTCGCGGACACCGTACGGCTCCAGCAACTCGCCGGGGATCTGCTGCTGCTGGCCCGGCTGGACGCGGGGGAGCGACCGGGGCGGTCGCGGTTCGACCTGGGCGCGCTGGTCCGCGAGGAGGTCTCACAGCGGACCACGGACCGTATCCCGGTCACGCTCGATGTCCGGCCGGGGCTCGAAGCGGCCGGATCACGCGGCCAGTTGGCCCGGGTGCTGGGCAATCTGCTCGACAACGCCCAGCGGCACGCGCACGCGTCGGTCACCGCGTCCGTGTACCGGTCGGGCGGTCAGCTGGTGCTCGCGGTCGCCGACGACGGCTCCGGGGTGCCGGAGGCGGAGCGCGAGCGGATCTTCGAGCGGTTCGTACGGCTCGACGACGCGCGCAGCCGTGACGACGGCGGCGCCGGTCTCGGTCTGGCCATCGCCCGCGATGTGGCCGCGCGCCATGACGGCACGCTCACGGTCGGCCGGGCTCCTGAGGGGGGCGCCCTGTTCGAGCTGCGCCTGCCCAGACCGGACGGTGCGAGCACCGGTGGCACAGACAGCACAGACAGCACAGACAGCACCTGAGCCGGGCAGCCGGCCGTGGAACGGGGTCGGGGGGGGGGGGGGGGCCCCCGCGCCCCCCCCCCCCCCCCCCCCCCCCCCCCCGCGGGCCCCCCCCCCCCCCCCCCCCCCCCCCCCCCCCCCCCGGCCCCCCCCCCCGCCCCCCCCCCCCCAAAACCCCCCCGCCAAAAAATCCCCCAAGGC